>NZ_VRVH01000440.1:0-2758 GCF_008040095.1 Methylobacterium sp. WL6
CGCCACCCCGCCCGCCGGGACCTTCGCCGCCGCGCGGCCCGCGCTCGTCGGGGCCGCCTTGCGCCAGGAGGATCGTGCCGGAGGCGCCGTCCTGCCGGTCGAAGGCCGGTGCGGCGAGGACGAGCCCGGGCAGCATCGTGCCGGTCAGGAGGAGCAGGCGGAGTGTCCGCATTCGGTCGGCCTCGAGGATCGTGTAAAAGGCCGAACCGAACCCCTCAGGCGCCGGATGGTTCCGAAATTCCGGTTCCGGTTTCCCGCGTCCGGGCGCCGCCGCTCAGGGGGCGGGCGCCTTCGCCGGCACGAGCCGATCGAGGGCGATGACGCGCACCGTGCGCTCGGCGGTGCCGGTCGTCGACGGCTCGGTCGAGAGGTCCGGCGCGGGCTTCGGCGCCATCTCGACGGGCAGGCCCGAGCGCTCGGCGGCGTCGGCGGCCAGCACCGCGGCGGTCTTGTCGGCGCGGCCGACCAGGGTGAGGCGGACCTTCGGGGCCGGGCGCGACAGCGCCTCCGCCTGCATCGGCGTGACGAAGATGTCGCCCTTGTGCCGCACCAGCATGCTCTCGGCCTTCACCAGCGACTGCGCCCAGGTCCTGTCGGCGGGCTTGCACGAGCAGTTCGGCACGAAGGTCTTGCGGAACTTGAACGCGTTGGCGAGCGAGACGTAGGCCTTGCCGCCCTTCACCGTCGCGGCCGACTTCAGCGCCTCGTCGCCGTAGGGCATCGAGTAGGCTGCCGCCTCGGTGCCGGGGCAGAGCGCCTGGCACATCTCGTCGGCGCCGTTGCGGCCCTCGGGCAGGTTGCGCATCGGAAAGTAGGCGCCGTCGCAGGTGCGCACGCAGATCACCTGCGCGCCACCGCGGGCATAGGCTTCGCCGGTGGCGGGGTCGACGCGCGCCGTATCGGCGCAGGACGCGGCGATCAGGCCCTGCAGCTGGCGGCGGCGGGCGCCGCTGTCGTCGATCGCCGCGCCGCCGTAGGTGGCGTTGAGCGCGCGGATGCGCTGCTCGACCGCGCCGCATTGCGGGGGCCGCGTGTCGAAGAACAGGAAGGTGCCGCCCTCGCAGCTCAGGGAGCGGTGATAGGCCTCGAGCCGGCCGATCTCGCTCTGGAGCGCGCGCACCATGCTGGCGCCGTTGCCCAGGCTCGCCAGCTCGGACCGGTAGCGCAGGCAGGCCGCGCTCGGCAGGTGGCTCTGGCTCGGAACGCTTGCCTGGGTCGGAAGCGGGGACTGGCTCGGCTCGGGAGACGGCGCCTGGGCCTGCCCGGCCGCGACCGCGCCGAGCCACAGCGCGAGGATCGCGAGCGGGCGGCGGAGCGGGCGAAAGGTGTGGCGCATCGACGGCATGGCGAACGATCGGGGGTTCGGCGCAGGGCGGGAGGGGAGCTGTGCGGTCCGCCGCGTCGTGGAGAGTGGCGCCGGCGAGCGAAGCACCGGCGGGCTTAACTTTTTTAAACGCCCTCGCGCATCGGCGACACCCCTCCTACATGCCCGCGGTGACACAAGCGGGGGAATGGCGGACGATGTTGCTTCGGGGTCTCACACGCGGCGCGCGGGCCGTGCTGTTCCTGTCCGCGCTGGCGGGCCTCACCGGCGCCGCCGCGGCGCAGGAACCCGACCGGATCTTCGACAAGTCGACGGTCTGGCGCCCGCTCACGCCCAACGACAAGCTCGTGGTCTACGGCGTCGACGACCCGCTCGTGAGCGGCGTCGCGTGCTGGTACACCCAGCCGGAGAAGGGCGGCATCAAGGGCACGCTCGGGCTGGCCGAGGACGTCTCCGACATCTCGCTCGCCTGCCGCCAAGTCGGGCCGGTGCAGTTCACCGGCAAGTTCGGCCAGGGCGAGGTGGTGTTCAGCGAGCGCCGCTCGCTGATCTTCAAGTCGATGCAGATCGTGCGCGGCTGCGACGCCAAGCGCAACACGTTGATTTACATGGTCTATTCCGACAAGGTGATCCAGGGGTCGCCCAAGAACTCGACCTCGAGCGTGCCGCTGATGCCCTGGGGCACCGAGCCGCCGCCGAAATGCGGCGCGTTCCTGAAGGGGTGACGCGCACGCGTCCCTCCCCCCTCTGCGGGGGAGGGGGCACGCTGCGGGGAACCCCTCAATCCTGGCAGGTGATGCGGATCGGGCGGTCGGCCGGCTTGGTGACGGGGAGGTCGACGGCGCCGGTGTATTCCTCGGCGGCCGCGATTCCGTAGGCGTTGGCGGTGGCGTAGCCCTGCGCCTCGCACCAGGCGTTGGCGACGACCTGGCCGCACTCGCTGCCGGGGCTGGTCAGGCACTCGCCGACGCCGTAGCCGTCGCTCGACGGGATCAGGAAGGTCTTCTCGACATGGGGCGCGCCCTTGCCGGCCGGGGTCTCGCCGTCGCCGGCGGCCATCGCGCCGTGGGCGATCGTGACGAGGAGGGCAGCGGCAGCGAGTGCACCGAATCCGGCAGCCGAGCGTCGCATGGATACGTCCTTGTTCAGGGGATGCCCCGGTTCAGGGTCTGGCGTGCGGGTTGAAGTCGCGGGCGGGAATTCGACGGTCAAAATCCGACGGCGGGGTAAACAAAGGCTTTCCGGCGCCGATTGGATTTCCGTGCCCGGACCCGATTGCGCCGCCCGAGCCGGCGCGCCGCCGCGCCGGTCTCGAATTCTTGACGGATTTCGGGTAGCCCGATCCGGGCCTTCGGACCGTCGCCGATCCGCAACACGGGTCGGCGCGAAGCCGGCGGCATTGCGGCGGGCCGGGTCGCGCGGAGCCCCGTCCGC
>NZ_VRVH01000441.1:0-2753 GCF_008040095.1 Methylobacterium sp. WL6
GGCGCGGCCGCTCGGCCCGCCGGCTCGGCCCCCCCATGGCGGCCCCGTCGCGCTCGGTCTCCGCGAAGGCGGGCGCCGGGCTCGCCGCGTTCCCGGCGGGCTGCGCCGTCTCGCGATCCGGCTTCGCATTCCGATCGGTGCCGGCCGCGGTCTCGGAGGCCGGCCGCGTCGACTCCCGTGCTGGGGGCTGTTGCGCTTGCGGCTGCGGCTCGGCCTTGGGCGCCGGCGTGCCGGGCGCGACCTTCGCCGGCGGATCGACCCAGGCCGGAGGCGTCTGCGCCTGCGCTGCGCCGGCGGCGAGGATCAGGCCGAACGCGAGCGTGGAACGCCGGGCGCCGAAGCGCGGGAGATCAGAGCACATGGGATCACCGGATGGTGGCCGAACGTCGAACGGGGCGTTTTAGAACGGCCGAGGTTAACGCAAGCGGGTGGGCGGCTGGTTCCGTCGGACCGGCACGCCGTCGCGGATCGACCGCCTTCGGCATCGACGGGTCGCGCGAATCGCGTCCGGTGCCGGCGGACGCCCGCGATTGCGCCGGCTGATCGGGAGCGCAAGACCGCGCCAAGACCACGCCAAGACCGCGCGAAGCACGCGCGCGTCCCCTCCCCGACGGGCGCGCAGTCCGCCCGGTGGACCCGGTCGCTCGAGGCACCCGGCCGGGCCGGGCCGAAGGCTTCGGTCCTGATCGATGCGAGCGGAAGACCGTCCAAGCCGCGGAAACCGCCGCCCCGGCCCATGGGAAGCGCGCGATTGCGCGGGCGCCGGGGTTGAGATCGATCGGCGGGTACGCCACCTAGGCCGTATTCCGGGTCCGGGCCCCTCTGGCGGTCGAGGCGTCGACCGCGATGTCGGATCTCTGCCACGCCGTCGCCCCCGCGCCCCCGCGGGGGGGGCGAACGCGCCGAAGGGCTGCCGCTTGTCCGATTCGCAAACTCGATCCGGGATGCCGGAGGTTTTCCGATGAGCGCGGGCGTTCCTCCCCATGACGATGCAGCGGGCCGCCGCAGGGCGCTGCTGCTGTGCAACCCGAAGGCCCGCAACGGCGGCGGCGCGATCGACGCCGTGCGCGACGCGCTGCGCGCGGGCGGGCACGACCTAATCGAGCCGGAGCCCGAGCGCGATAGTTGCGCGGTGATCCGGCGGCACGCGCACGACGTCGACCTCGTGATCCTCGGCGGCGGCGACGGCACCATGAACGCGGCGGCACCCGCCCTGGTCGAGACCGGGCTGCCGTTGGGCATCCTGCCGCTCGGCACCGCCAACGACCTCGCCCGCTCCCTCGGTCTGCCGCTCGACCCGGTGGCGGCCGCGGAGCTGATCACCACGGCGGCGGCGCAGCCGGTCGATCTCGGCTGGGTCAACGGGCACTACTTCTTCAACGTGGCGAGCATCGGCTTCTCGGCGGATCTGGCCGGCGGGCTCACCGCGGAATCGAAGAAGAAATGGGGCACGGTCGGCTACGCCATCGCCGCCTTCCGGGTGCTGCGCCGGGTGCGGCCCTTCACGGTGACGATCGAGCACGACGGAAAGCGCGAGCGCGTCACCACGATCCAGGCCTCGGTCGGCAACGGGCGCCACTACGGCGGCGGCATGACGGTGGAGGAGACCGCCACCGTCGACGACGGCAAGCTCGACTTCTACTCGCTCGAGGTGAAGCACTGGTGGCGGCTGCTCGCGCTGCTGCCGGCGCTCCGCCGCGGCACCCATGGCAGGGCCGAGGACGTGCGCGCCTTCCAGACCACCGAGGTGGTGCTGAGCACGCGCAAGCCGCGGGCCGTCAACACCGACGGCGAGCTCACCACCCACACCCCGGCGCATTTCAAGGTCTTCCCGAAGATCCTGAGGATCTACGCGCCGGACGCCGCCCGCCGGCCGGGCACCGCGAACCGGCTCTCGCCGCGCTGAGGCGCGCGCGCTTCGAGGGAGGGGCCCGATGGACCATCTCGTTCAGCTCGCCGCCGACCCGACGGTGTGGGCCGCGCTCGCGACCCTCGTGGTGATGGAGGTGGTGCTCGGGATCGACAACCTGATCTTCATCTCGATCCTGACGAACAAGCTGCCGCCCGAGCACCAGGCGCAGGCGCGCCGCATCGGCATCGGGCTCGCCCTGGTGCTGCGGCTCGGGCTGCTCGGCACGGTCGCCTTCATCGTGCAGCTGACGAGCCCGGTCTTCCAGGTCGCCGGCCACGCCTTCTCCTGGCGCGACCTGATCCTGCTCGCCGGCGGCCTGTTCCTGCTGTGGAAGGCCACCAGCGAGATCCATCACAGCGTCGACCCGCCGCCGGAGAAGGCGACGGGCGCCGCGTCGCTCGGCTTCGCCGCGGCGATCGGCCAGATCCTGCTGCTCGACCTCGTCTTCTCGATCGACTCGATCATCACCGCGGTGGGCATGACCGAGCACGTGCCGGTGATGATGATCGCCGTGATCGCGGCGGTGATCGTGATGCTGGTGGCCGCCGAGCCGCTCTCGGCCTTCATCGCCCGGAACCCGACCGTGGTGATGCTGGCGCTCGGCTTCCTGATCATGATCGGCATGACGCTGATCGCCGAAGGCTTCGGGGCGCACGTGCCGAAGGGCTACATCTACACCGCGATGGCGTTCTCGGCCGGCGTCGAGGGGCTGAACATGCTGGCGCGGCGACGACGACGAACCTGAACGGCGGAGCGGTTTCTCCCTCCCCCCTCTGCGGGGGAGGGTGGGCCGCGAAGCGGGTCGGGAGAGGGGAGCGCACTATCCGGAGAGGTCGCTCCC
>NZ_VRVH01000442.1:0-2751 GCF_008040095.1 Methylobacterium sp. WL6
GGCGCGGGAGGCGCGCGCGGTCACCAGCCGGGTCAGCCCGAGCCCGGGTTCGTAGACCGGCACCCGCGCGAGGCCGGAATCGACCACGATGCGCACGCCCTCGATCGTCAGCGAGGTCTCGGCGATGCTGGTGGCCAGCACCACCTTGCGCGCGCCGGGTGCGGCCGGCGACACCGCCCGGTCCTGCTCGGCCGGCATCAGCGCGCCGTAGAGCGGCGCGACCGCGACCTCGGGCCCGACGCGGCCTTCCAGCGCCGCGGCGACGCGGCGGATCTCGCCCTGGCCCGGCAAGAAGGCCAGGACCGAACCCGGATCGGCCCGCAGCGCACGCAGAATCGCGTCCGTCATCGCGTCCTCGATCCGGCGGTTCGGATCGCGGTCGGCGTAGCGGGTCTCCACCGGAAAGGCGCGTCCCTCGGACGCCACGACCGGCGCGTCGCCGAGCAGGCGCGCGACGCGGGCGCCGTCGAGCGTCGCCGACATGACCAGGATGCGCAGGTCGTCGCGCAAGCCGGCCTGCGCGTCGAGGGCGAGGGCGAGGCCGAAATAGGCATCGAGCGAGCGCTCGTGGAATTCGTCGAACAGCACCGCGCCGATGCCGGACAGTTCCGGGTCGTCGAGGATCATGCGGCCGAAGACCCCCTCGGTCACGACCTCGATCCGGGTGCGGCCCGAGATCTTCGAGCCGAGCCGGACGCGCAGGCCGACGGTGTCGCCGACGCGCTCGCCCAGGGTGCCGGCCATGCGATCGGCCGCGGCACGCGCAGCGAGACGGCGCGGTTCCAGCACGATGATCTTGCCGGAGCCGAGCCAGGGCGCGTCGAGGAGGTCGAGCGGCACCCGCGTCGTCTTGCCGGCACCCGGCGGAGCGACCAGCACGGCGGCGTTCGAGGATGCCAGCGCCGCGCGCAGGGCGGGAAGCGCCGCATCGATTGGCAGGGGGCTGAGCGGGGACAGAGCAGACGTCGGGGCGGATGGCATCGCGATCGTCCTACCGTGACGATCGGGCGGCGTTACGATTCAAGCCCGCGAACAATCCCGATTTAGCCAAGAAATTAATCCCCCTTCGACGGCACGATTCCACGGCCGATGCCTGGAACGACTTGAGACGCTTGAACTTATAGCCCGGCAGCGCATGAGCGCGGACTGGAGAATTCTTGATGACACGTCTTTCCTTGACCCTTGCGACCGGACTGCTTCTCGGCGGCCTCGGCCTGGGGTCGATCTCCGTCTCCGCCGCGCCCGCGATGCCGCAGGCCGGCATCGTCGCCGGCAGCACGACAGACGCGGTCGCCTATCGCCGCCACTACCGTCATCACCACTCCACCAAGGCCGAGCGCATGATGCGCCGCCGCAATACCATGCGCCACGGGAACCCGAATGCGCGCAACCCGGCGATGCGCGGCTACCAGCAGAACCTCGGCAACACGGTCGGCGGCCCGCGCTACTGATCGATCCGCCTCGAAGCGATGCGAGGAAGCCGGCGCCCCATGGCGCTGGCTTCCTTCGTTCGTCGCGTCGCCGGCAGCGTCCGGCCTTCTCCCCAGCGATCCGGCGGGCGGCCGCTGATCAAACCCGGACGCGTCTGCTAAGAGCCGTCTCATGGCCCGCAGCTCAGCCCGAAACCTCGCCGACGTCGCCGGATCAGGCACCGCGGAGGTCGCCGGCCCGACGCCGATGATGGCGCAGTACATCGAGATCAAGGCCGCCAACCCGGACTGCCTGCTGTTCTACCGGATGGGCGACTTCTACGAGCTGTTCTTCTCCGATGCCGAGACGGCCTCGCGGGCGCTCGGCATCGTCCTGACCAAGCGCGGCAAGCACGGCGGCGCCGACATCCCGATGTGCGGCGTGCCGGTGGAGCGCGCCGACGACTATCTGAGCCGGCTGATCGGGCTCGGGCACCGGGTCGCGGTCTGCGAGCAGACCGAGGATCCGGCCGAGGCCAAGCGCCGGGGCCCGAAATCGGTGGTCCGCCGCGAGGTCGTGCGCCTCGTCACCCCCGGCACCATCACCGAGGACCGTCTGCTCGATCCGGGCAGCGCCAACCTGCTTCTGGCGGTCGGCCGTCGCAAGGTCTCGGACACGGCCTTCGCCTACGGGCTCGCGGCGATCGACATCTCCACCGGGCGCTTCGCCCTGAGCGAGGTTGCGGGCGCCGACCTTGCCGGCGCGATCGCCCGCCACGATCCGCGCGAGATCGTCCTGTCAGAGGCCATCCACACCGATCCGGCGCTCGCCCGGCTCTGGGCCGAGACGCGGGCGGCGGTGGTGCCCCTGGCCCAGGCGGAGCTGGAGCCGGCCTCGGCCGAGCGCCGCATCCGCGAGCAGTACGGCGTCGCGACGCTCGACGGCTTCGGCGCCTTCACCCGGGCCGAGATCGCCGCCGCCGGAGCGGCGCTGCTCTACGTCGCGCGCACCCAGCTCGCCGCCCGCGCGCCCCTGAGCGTGCCGACCCGCGAGGAGGCCGGGACGACGCTGGCGATCGACGCGGCGACGCGCGCGAACCTCGAGCTCACGCGCACGCTATCGGGCGAGCGGGCAGGCAGCCTCCTCGACGCGATCGACCGGACCGTCTCGGCCAACGGCGCGCGGCTCCTGGCCGAGCATCTGGCCGGGCCGCTCACCGACCTCGCCGCCATCGCGCGGCGACACGAGGCGGTGGCGCGGCTGGTGGAGGATCGCGCCCTGCGCGCGACGCTGCGCGACGATGCGGGCGGCGAGGTCGTCGAACACGGCACCTTCCAGGGC
>NZ_VRVH01000443.1:0-2732 GCF_008040095.1 Methylobacterium sp. WL6
AGCCGCGCCTGCGCGCGGGCCTCGCGCCGCGACGGCTCGGTCTCCGGGAAGCCGGTGGCGGCGAGGCGGCAGGTGCCGGCGCCGTGGTCGATGGTGAGCGCGACGTCGTGGAGGTCGAAGGCGGCGTCGTCCGTCAGCCCGGCCCGGCGCGCGGGCGGGACCACCCGCTCCAGCGCCTGCCCGAGATCGTAGGCGCAGTAGCCGATCGCGCCGCCGGAGAACGCGGCCCCCTCCTCCGGGCCGAGCCGGTAGGGCGCGAGGCAGGCGCGGAGCGCCGCCATCGGCCCGCCGGGGACGGGCCGCCCGTCCAGCGTGGCGCGGCCGTCGCGAAACCGGAAACGGGCGAAGGGGTCGGCCGCCAGGATCGAGACCCGGCCGAGGGTGTCGTGCCGCATCGCGCTGTCGAGGAAGGCGAGGCCGGGCCAGCGGCGCAGCCGCATCGCCGCCGCGACGGGGTCGACGAACGGGATCTCCCGGGTCCAGATCTGTTGCGCCGCCATGTCCTGCGCTGTCGCGTCCGGTTCGAGGGCGACGGGTGCCGGCCCGTCGGTGGGTCCGAAGGCCTCGCACAGGCGGTAGCCCCTGGGAAGCCGCAGCCGATGCCGCAGGGTTTTGCGACCGATGCGCCCGACGCAATCCCACTCGGCGCTCGGCCGCGCGCCGGCGGGGCTCGCGCGGGCGCCGCGATCCCGCTATAGCGATGCCCCATCACGAAAATTCGGGCCCGAAGATCGGGATGTCCCCCATCCTCGGATTCTCGAGGCGTCCGACCTGGCGGCGTCCACGCCGCACAAAGGCAGCATGACCGCATCCGCTCTTCCGTCCGATCCGACGCCCGCAAGGGTCTCGGCCGCACCCAAGATCTCGTTCGTCTCGCTCGGCTGCCCGAAGGCGCTGGTCGATTCCGAGCGGATCCTCACGCATCTGCGGGCGGAGGGCTACGAGCTCGCCCGGCGCCACGACGGGGCGGACGTGGTCATCGTCAACACCTGCGGCTTCCTCGATTCGGCCAAGGCCGAATCGCTCTCGGCGATCGGCGAGGCGATGGCGGAGAACGGCCGGGTCATCGTCACCGGCTGCATGGGCGCCCAGCCCGACGAGATCCGCGACAAGTACCCGAACCTCCTGGCCGTCACCGGCCCGCAGGCCTACGAATCGGTGGTGGCCGCCGTCCACGAGGCGGTGCCGCCGGCCCACGACCCGTTCCTCGACCTGGTGCCGCCGCAGGGCGTCAAGCTGACCCCGCGGCACTACGCCTACCTGAAGATCTCGGAGGGCTGCAACAACCGCTGCACCTTCTGCATCATCCCGTCGCTGCGCGGCGACCTCGTCAGCCGCCCCGCCGGCGACGTGCTGCGCGAGGCGGAGAAGCTGGTCAAGGCCGGCGTGAAGGAGCTGCTCGTCGTCTCGCAGGACACCAGCGCCTACGGCGTCGACCTGCGCTACGCCGAAAGCCCGTGGCGCGACCGCGCGGTGCGGGCGAAGTTCTACGATCTCGCCAAGGAACTCGGCGAGCTCGGTGCCTGGGTCCGACTGCACTACGTCTACCCCTACCCGCACGTCGACGAGGTGATCCCTCTGATGGCGGAGGGGAAGATCCTTCCCTACCTCGACATGCCGCTCCAGCACGCCTCGCCGACCGTGCTCAAGCGCATGCGCCGCCCGGGCAACCAGGAGCGCCAGCTCGAGCGCATCCGGCGCTGGCGCGAGACCTGCCCGGACCTCGCCATCCGCTCGACCTTCATCGTCGGCTTCCCCGGCGAGACCGAGGCGGAGTTCTCGGAGCTGCTCGACTGGATCGGGCAAGCCAAGCTCGAGCGCGTCGGCTGCTTCACCTACGAGCCGGTGACGGGCGCGCTCGCCAATTCCGTCGGCGCGGCGGTGCCGCCGGAACTGCAGGCCGAGCGCAAGCGCCGCTTCATGGAAGCGCAGCAGCAGGTCTCGCTGCGCTTGCAGAAGGCGCGCATCGGCAAGCGCCTGCCCGTGATCGTCGACACGGTGGGGCCCGACGGCATCAAGGGCCGCTCGAAATACGACGCGCCCGAGATCGACGGCACCGTCCACGTCGCCAGCCGTCGGCCGGTGCGCCAGGGCGACATCGTCACCGTGAGGATCGAGGCGGCCGACGCCTACGACCTGCGCGGCAGCGTGGTCTGAGAGCGGGTTTCGAAAGGGATCATCCCTTTCGTGGGTCCAGGGCGAAGCCCTGGTGCCTATTCGTCGGGCTCCGCCCGACACCCGCCAAAGGGATGATCCCTTTGGAATCTCAAATCCGCGATCAGGCCTCGCGCTCGGTTCGCTTGACCGCGGCCCAGGCCGCCTCCATCGCGGCGAGGTCGGCATCCGACAGCGTCCCGCCCGCGGCCTCGAGCCGGGCGGCCATCGCGGTGAAGCGGCGCACGAACTTGTCGTTGCCGGCCCTGAGCGCCGCCTCCGGGTCGATCCCGGCGTGCCGGGCGAGGTTGGCCACCGAGAACAGCAGGTCGCCGATCTCCTCGGCCACGGCCTGCCCGTCGTCGCCGGCGAGCGCCTCGGCGACCTCGTCGGCCTCCTCGCGGACCTTGGCGACCACGTCCGCCGCATCCGCCCAATCGAAGCCGTAGCCGGCCGCCCGCCGCGAGATCTTCTCGGCCCGGGTCAGGGCCGGAAGCGTCCGGGCGACGCCGTCGAGCGGTCCCGCCGGGGCGCGGGACGGCTTGGCGGCGCGCTCGGCGGCCTTGATCGCCTGCCAC
>NZ_VRVH01000444.1:0-2728 GCF_008040095.1 Methylobacterium sp. WL6
AGGTGCAGGCGGCGGCCAGCCGCGCGCGCAGCTGCTCGCAGGCGAGCGCCAGGGTGCTGAGCAGGCTCGTCGTGGTCGAGGAGCCTCCCGAGATGCCGGCCGGGGGCAGCGCGGTGTCGCCGAGCCGCACCGTCACCGCCGCGATCGGCACGCCGAGCCCGTCGGCCGCGGCCATCGCCAGCAGCGTGGTGATGCCGTTGCCGATCTCGTGGTGCGCGGTCTCGACTGCGACGCGGCCGTCGGGTCGAAGCGCGACGCGCATCGTCGCGGGGGCGATCTTCACCGGCCGCACCGAGGTGGCGCAGCCGAGCCCGACCCGCCAGGCCCCGTCCCGCATCGCGCCGGGGCGGGGGATGCGGCGCGACCAGCCGAAGGCCTCGGCGCCGGCATCGAAGCAGGCCATCAGCGGACGCGACGAGAACGGCTTGCCCGAGACCGGGTCGGTCACCGTGTCGTTGCGCCGGCGCAGCGCGATCGGGTCGAGGCCGAGCGCCCAGGCCATCTCGTCGACCGCGCTCTCCAGGGCGAACAGGTAGGGCACCTCGGGCGGCGCCCGCATCGGGCCGGGCGTGTTGCGGTCGACCCGCACGGCGCGCTCGTCGGTGCGGATGTCGGGGCAGGCGTAGAGGCTCGCCGTCACGTCGGTGCCCTCCATCGCGAAGGCGTCGAAGCGCGAGGTCGTCATCGCCGCCTCGTGCACCAGGGCGGTGAAGCGCCCGGTGCGGTCGGCGCCCAGGCGGAGGTCGTGGCGCGTCTCCGGGCGGTGGTTCGCGATGGTGAAGCCCTGCCGCCGCGTCGGCACCAGCGCGACCGGGCGGCCGAGGTCGCGGGCGGCGAGGGCGACCAGAGCCGTGTGCTGCGACAGCGCGAGCTTCGAGCCGAAATGGCCGCCGATCGGCCCCGACACGACGCGGATGTCGGCCGGGTCCATGCCGAGCTGCGCGGCGAGCCCGTGCTGGAGCGCGCCGACGTAGCGCGAGGGCTCGTGCACGGTGAGCCGGCCGCCGTCCCAGGCGCAGGCGGTGGTGAACAGCTCCATCGGGTTGTGGTGCTGCACCGGCGTCTCGTAGCGCGCCGCGATCCGCATATCGGCCCGGGCGAGCGCGGCGTCGGCATCGCCCCGGCGCGGATCCGCGTGCTCGGGCTTCAGGTCGGCCAGCCGCACGGTCTCGGCGCCGGCCTCGTCGAAGGTGGCCGCGAACGGCGCCTCCGCGTAGGCGACGCGGACGCGGGCGGCGGCCTCCTCGGCCGCGCCCTGCGTCTCGGCGACGACGAGGGCGACGATCTGGCCGGCATAGGCGACCTCGTCCGAGCCGAGCGGCAGGTGCGCGCTGTTGGCGTAGCCGCCGGCCATCAGGTGCTTCACCGGCGCGATCCGCCCGGCGAGGTCGCGATAAGTGAAGATCCGCAGGCAGCCCGGCGTCGCCGCGGCGGCGGCCAGGTCGAAGCCGCGGATGCGCCCGCGCACGATCGTGCTGGTGACGAGCGCGGCGTGGGCGCGCCCCGGCAGGGCGACGTCGGAGGAGAACCGCGCCCGGCCCGTCACCTTGGCCGGCCCGTCGACTCGCACCTGCGGGCGTCCGAGCAGGCCTTCCTCGGCACCGGCCTGGGCCGGGTCGGCGATCGGGTGGTCCATCGGCGCGCTCCACTTCGCTTCGGTCCGGGACCGGTCGAGGGGAGGTGTGCCTCGCTCTCCGCGCGGCAAGGCTTTCGCCGTGGCCCGCGGCGATCCGCGCTCAGGTCGCGGCGCGGTCGCGCGGCAGCAGCTTCTGGATGACGTTCCAGTACGAGACCGGCACGAGGCGCTCGATCAGCGCGATCAGCTTGGCGTCCGAGCCGACGAGCACCCGGCCCTGCCGGCGCTCCACCGCCGCCAGGATGATCTCGGCCGCCCGCTCCGGGGCGAGCTTCAGCATCCTGTTGGCGGCGGCCCGGCCGCGGGCGGCCTCCTCGGCGGTCATGTGCGCGGGCAGGCGGGCGCTGTCGGCGACCGAGGTGGCGACGCCGCCCGGATGCACCACGGTGACGCCGATCGCGGTGCCGGCGAGCTCGTGCCGCAGCGCCTGCGAGAAGCCGCGCACCGCGAACTTGCTCGCGGAATAGGCGGTCTGGCCCGGCGGCGCGATCAGCCCGTAGAGGCTCGACAGGTTGACGATCCGCGCTTCCGGCTGCGCCCGCAGCAGCGGCAGGAAGGCGCGGGTCATCCGCACCACGCCCCAGAAGTTGATCTCGAACAGCCATTCGAAATCGGTCTCCGTCACGTCCTCGAAGGTGCCGCCGAGCGCCACGCCGGCATTGTTGATCAGCACGTCGAGGCCGCCATGGGCCGCCTCGACCGCGGCCGGCAGCGCGGCGATGGCGTCGCGGTCGGCGACGTCGAGGGGGTGGCGGCTGATGCGGACCCGGTTCGTCGCGATCAGCCGCTCGGTCTCCTCCAGCCCGGCGACGTTGCGGTCGGCCAGCGCCAGGTTGCAGCCGCGCGCGGCCAGCCCCACCGCCAGCGCACGGCCGATGCCGCTCGCCGCGCCGGTGATCAGGGCCGTGCGGTTCTCGAGGTTCCAGTTCGGCATGGGGGCTCGCTGCATGTTTGGTGGATGAAACGCGCGGTCCACTTCCCCTCCCCCCTCTGCGGGGGAGGGTGGCCCGCGAAGCGGGTCGGGAGAGGGGAGCGCCGCATCCGGCACTGTCGCTCCCCTCTCCCGACCCTCGCGTCAGCCGAGGCCCACCC
>NZ_VRVH01000445.1:0-2718 GCF_008040095.1 Methylobacterium sp. WL6
CCCGCGCCCTGGTGGCGATTGCCGGCGGGCGGGCCGAGGCGCCGGAGGACGCGGCCACGCAAAAAGCCCGCGGCGGCACGCGGCCGCTCGCAGGCTTCCTGACGCAGATGATCGTCGAATCCGACCCGACCCTGCGGCCGTCGCGGCTGGAGCGCACCGGGATCGCCGCCGCGCGCTACGCCGAGACGGCGCGGCTCACGGCCTGATCCCGGACGGCCGTCTCAGGCCTCGGTCGACTTGACGTTCAGGACCTGGCGGCCGCGATACATGCCGGTCTTCAGGTCGATGTGGTGGGGGCGGCGCAGCTCGCCCGAATCCTTGTCCGTCACGTAGGTCGGCGCCTTGAGGGCGTCGGCCGAGCGGCGCATGCCGCGGCGGGAGGGGGAGGTCTTGCGCTTCGGAACGGCCATGACGGGAAATCCTTGCGGTCTGGCGCCAAAGCGGCGCCCGGGCGTCTCCCGATCGGGATCGCCTCGCGCACCGCTCGATACGGAGATTCGAAGGCGCGCTTATAGCGGCGGCGGGCCGGCATGGCTAGGGGGCGTCGCGCGCCCTCGGCGAGCCCCCGGAACGGCGCGACGCTCCGCTCGGGAACGGCCCCGGATGGTGCGACGATGACGGCCCGTTGCCGGCCATTTGCGGGGCGCAATACTTGCCGACGGCGGGGTATGATGCCGCGGGCGCAACCTGAGCCGGGGCCGGCGAAGATGCGTGCCACGCGGAAGAAAGTCGGGCGGGGGCAGAATTCTTTGAACCTTTTCCCGTCCATGCCCCGTTAAGCTTCGGGGCCGCCCGGCTGTTCGCATTACGAACCGGGCGCCCCGCCTCCTGAAGTCCCGCCGGCACGTGGGGTGACCCCGACCGACCCGACGGCGGATACGACCCGTTGAGAGAGATCACGTTCGATGGAATCGTCCGACGCGTGGCGCCAGACCGGCCGCCTGGACACCGAGCAGGGCAAGGGCGACCCGTTCGCCGCCGCGGTCCGCGCGACGCGGATGGCGATGATCATCACCGATCCGCGCCAGGCCGACAACCCGATCGTGTTCGTCAACGACGCGTTCCTGCGGATGACCGGCTACGCCCGCGACGAGATCATGGGCCGCAACTGCCGCTTCCTGCAGGGCGCGGGCACCGACCGCGGCGCCGTCGCGCTCATCCGCGAGGCGGTGACGGCGGGGCGCGACATCGCCATCGACATCCTGAACTACCGCAAGGACGGCACCCCGTTCTGGAACGCGCTGTACCTCAGCCCGGTCACCAACGAGGCCGGCGAGGTGCCCTACTTCTTCGCCTCGCAGCTCGACGTGACCGACCGCGTCGACGCGCACATGCGGGTCGAGCAGGAGAAGGCGCATTTCGAGGCCGAGGTCGCCAAGCGCACCCACGATCTCAGCCAGTCGCTCGCGACGCAGACGATGCTGGTCCACGAGGTCGACCACCGGGTCAAGAACAACCTCCAGATGATCGCCGCCCTGCTCGCCATGCAGACCAAGGCGATCACCGACCCGTCGGCGCGCGCGGCGATGGAGATGATGCTGACCCGCGTCGAGGCGCTCGGCACCGTGCACCGGCGGCTGTACCAGTCGAACGACGTCGAGCGCTTCGACGTCGCCGAGTTCGCCCGCGACCTCTCCAACGACCTGGTGCGCGGCTCCGGCCGCGACGGCATCCGCCTGCACCTCGACCTCGAGACGGTGGAGGTGCCGGTCTCCAAGGCGCCGCCGGTGGCGCTGATGATGAACGAGCTCATCACCAACGCGCTCAAGCACGCCTTCCCCGACGAGCGCCCCGGCCGGCTCTCGGTCACGGTCGCGCCGGACGGCAAGTACTTCGCCATCAAGATCGCCGACGACGGCATCGGCATGCCGATCGAGGTGATGGAGAAGCGCTCCTTCGGCAAGCGCCTCATCGGCACCCTGTGCCGGCAGCTGAACGCTAGCATCGCCTGGCAGTCGAACGAGCCGGGGACCACGGTCAACATACGCCTGCCGCGCGAGACGGCGGACAGTTCGGAGACGCCGTGACCGAACCGCTGCGGATCCTGGTGGTGGAGGACGAGGCCCTCATCCTCATGCAGATCGAGATGATGCTCGAGGAGGCCGGGCACCGCGTGGTCGGCACCGCCATGACCGCCGCCGAGGCGATCGCCCAGATCGAGGCGTGCCGGCCCGAGCTGGTGCTGATCGACTTGCGGCTCGCCGACGGCTCGTCCGGGATCGAGGTGGCGCAGGCGATCCGCGACCGCGCCGGCATCACCGCCGCCTTCATGACCGCCAACGCGCGCCAGCTCACCGAGGAGATGGAGGGGGCGACGGCGGTGATCTCGAAGCCGTTCAGCGAGACCGTGCTCGAGGCCGCGCTCGCCTACCTCGAGACCTGCGTGCGCCGCCCGCCGCCGACCGGCCCGGTGCCGAACGGGATGCGGATCTCGCCGCAATGCCTCGCCCGCTTCGCCGCGATGCGCCCCTGACGGCCGCCGGGACCCGATGACGGAACGGATGCGCGCGCTCGGGATTGGAACCGGCGCCTGGGGCGGCGTGTCGCAGCGTTAAGCCGCGGTTCAAGCGCGCCGGCCCACACCCGAGGCCGTCGGCGCCGGGCACCGGGCCGCCGTTCCTTCGGGAGGACCACCATGGCCACTCAGTTCCTGCGCACCCTCGCCGTTCTCGCCTGCCTCGCCGCCGCGCCGGCGCTGGCGCAGAGCCCCGCCCCCGC
>NZ_VRVH01000446.1:0-2710 GCF_008040095.1 Methylobacterium sp. WL6
CCGGGTGGCGCACGCCGTCGTCGCCGACCTGCTGGGCAAGAACCGCGCCCTCGCCCTGGAGGATGCGCTGGCCCAGGCGTCCCGCGTCGCGGGGCTCGACGCCGGCGATGCCGGTCTGGCGCGGGCCATCGCCACGGTCACCTTCCGCCGCCTCGGCTTCCTCCGGCGCGCGCTCGCCGCGCGGATGGAGCAGGGCCTGCCCGAGGACAAGCCGCGCCTCGTCGCGCTGCTCGCCACCGGCGCCGCCCAGATCCTCGACCTCGCCGTTCCCGACCATGCCGCGGTCGACCTCGCGGTGCGCCTGGCCAAGGCCGATCCGCAGGCGCGGCATCTCGCCGGCCTCGTCAACGCGGTGCTGCGCCGGGTCGTGCGCGAGCGCGAGGCGATCCTGGCCGAATGCGACGACCCGCTCGAGGCCAACACCCCGGATTGGCTGGCCGCGCGCTGGCGCGAGGCCTACGGGCCGGAGAAAGCCGCCGCCATCGCCCGCGCGCACCTGGCCGGCGCCGCGATCGACCTGACGCTGAAGGGCGAGGCCGGCGACTGGGCCGAGCGCCTCAGCGCGGCGGCGCTGCCCACCGGCTCGCTCCGGCTCGGCGACCTGCGGGTGCCGGTCTCCGAGCTTCCCGGCTTCGCCGATGGCGCGTGGTGGGTGCAGGATGCCGCCGCCGCGATCCCCGCGCGGCTCCTCGGCGCGCAGCCCGGCGAGCGCATCGCCGACCTCTGCGCCGCGCCGGGCGGCAAGACCGCGCAGCTCGCGAGCCGGGGCGCCGTGGTGACCGCGCTGGACCGTTCGGCCCCGCGCCTGGAGCGCTTGTCCGAAAACCTCGCCCGGCTCGGGCTGACCGCCGAGGTGGTCGTCGGCGACGCGCTCGCCTTCGAGCCCCCAAAGCCGTTCGACGCGGTGCTGCTCGACGCGCCGTGCTCGGCCACCGGCACGATCCGCCGCCATCCGGACGTCGCCTGGACCAAGACCGAATCCGACCTGATCCGCCTGCACCTCCTCCAGGCGCGCCTGCTCGACAAGGCCGCGACCCTGGTGCGGCCGGGCGGGCGCCTCGTCTACTGCACCTGCTCGCTGGAGCAGGAGGAGGGCGAGCGCCAGGTCGCCGCCTTCCTGAAGCGCAACGCCGCGTTCGAGCGGGTGCCGGTGCGGGCGGACGAGGTCGGCGGCCTCGACGGCGTGATCAACGCCGACGGCGACCTGCGCACGCTCCCGGCCGACCTCGAAGGCTCGGACAGCCGGCGCGGCGGCCTCGACGGCTTCTTCGCGAGCCGGCTGCGGCACAAGGGGTAGCGCGGGGGGCAGGGGAGCGTCCCGACCGGCCGATTGCCACGCAGGCATGCGCCGCCGTAGGAAGCGCGACGCGACCGCCCCGACTCGGAGGTGCGGCCGCGCATCGCCGGGCCGACGTCGCCCGGCTCGGGGGAGCATGATGCAGAGCTTCGTTCGGGCCAAGCTGCACGGCATCCGCGTGACGGGCGCCGACCTGAACTATCACGGCTCGATCACGCTCGATGCCGACCTCTGCCGCGAGGCGGGGCTCGATCCGCTCGAATTCGTCGAGATCTGGAACAAGATGTCGGGGGCGCGGATCAGCACCTACGTGCTGTACGGCCCCGCCGGCTCGCGCTGCTGCGTCCTGAACGGCGCCGCCGCCCGCACCTGCCAGGTCGGCGACGAGGTCATCATTGCCTCGGCGAGCTACGGCGGCGTCGACGACGTGATCGCCCACAAGCCGCGCGTGCTGATCTTCGGCGACGGCAACGCCGTGGTCGACCGGGTCGTCTACGACGTATTCCGCGACGACGAGGGCCGGCTCGACATGCGCATCCTCGAAGCGGAGACGGGCGCCGAGGAGCCGCCGCGGGTGGCGACCCACATCCGCGTGGCGTGAGCGTCGCGCCCCCTCGGGACGGAGGAGGGAAGCGGCGTCGCCCGCCGCGGCGCGGCCTCAGGTGGCGGGGAGCGCCCGCGGCGCCGGGCGCCGCTGATGCCGGACCAGCGACAGGGCCAGCCCCGACAGGGTCAGCAGGTCGCAGGTGAGCCCGAAGACCGAGCCGACGAGGCCGTTGTGGACGGCCCAGCACAGGCTGGCGCCGAGGAAGAGGCGCCGCATGCCCTGCGGATCGCCCTGGAGGCGGGCAGCCGTCGCCAGGAGGGCGCCGAGCCCGGCGCAGGCCGACGGCCAGCCGGACCAGGTCGCCAGCGTCGTCCCGGCGGCGACCAGCGTCGTCGCGGCGAAGAGTGGTGCCACCCAGGCGGCACGGCCCGCGGGCCCGATCGCCTGCGCCGAGACGAGGTTCTGCAGCAGGGCGATGGCGCACATCGCCGTGCCGGTGAGCGCGCCGAGATGCAGGTAGTGCAGGCCGAAGGCGGCGGCGCATCCGGCCGAGGCGAGAAGCATCCCGCGCCGATGCGGCAGGATCCCGGCGGCGAAGCCGAGCAGCAGGCCGAGGGTTCCGAAGAGGTCGAGATGCGGCTTCGCCGCGGCCCATCCGCTCAGGGCCAACGTCATCAGGGTCATGGTCCGCGCCCGGTCGGCGCGGAAGCGCGCCGCACTGGCGGCAGGCGCTAGGTCGTCATGGTAACCGGTCGGTTAACGGGCATTTCGGGTGCCCGCCCCCGTCGCTGCGGCGCAACCGCAGATCACCGCGTGGGGGGGCGGCGCGGGCGGGACCCTCCGACGGGGGCCGGAAGCCTCTACGC
>NZ_VRVH01000447.1:0-2704 GCF_008040095.1 Methylobacterium sp. WL6
CGCCGCCTCGGCCGCCCGCGTCAGCCCGGCGGCGCGCACGCCCCGGTCGGTCACCAGCAGGATGGTTCGCGCGCCGAACTTGGCGACCAGCTCGGGGATCTTGCCCGCCGCCCCGGCCTCGAACAGCAGGTTCGGCGTGGTCTGGAACAGGAACGGGTTCATGGCCGGGAGCCTCGGCGGACGGATGTTTCGCCGCGCCAGCCTAACCGCTCGGCGCGCGATCGCCAGCGGCGACCCGGGATGCCGCGTCGGGGCGCCCCGGCCTCACCAGACCACCGCCTGCCCGTCGCGGCGCGGGTCGCTGGCGGCGGCGTAGCCTTCGACGCCGGGGTCGCCCATGCGCCAGATGAACTGGCCGGCGCCGAAATCCTGGTAGCTGTCCCGGATCACCGCGACCCGGTGGCCGCGGGCGACGAGGCCGTCGAGCGTGTCCGCCGGCATCGCGGATTCGGCGTTGATCTCGAGGCCCTGGTTGAAGCGCCAGCGCGGGGCGTCGCAGGCGGCTTGCGGGTTCTGGGCGTGGTCGATCATCCGCACCAGCGTCTGCACGTGGCCCTGCGGCTGCATGTTGCCGCCCATCACGCCGAAACTCATCACCGGGGCGCCGCCCTGCGTGAGGAAGCCGGGGATGATGGTGTGGAACGGGCGCTTGCCCGGCGCCACGCAATTCGGGCTCGCTTCGTCGAGGACGAAGCCGTAGCCGCGGTTCTGCAGCGACAGGCCCCACTCCGGCACCACCACGCCGGAGCCGAAGCCCATGAAGTTCGACTGGATGAAGCTCACCATCATCCCGGATTCGTCGGCGGCGGTGAGGTAGATCGTGCCGCCGCGGACCGGGTTGCCGGCGCCGAAATCCTGCGCGCGGCGCGGGTCGATCAGCTTGGCGCGGGACGCGAGGTAGGCGTCGTCGAGCATCGCCTCGGGGCTCACCCGCATCGCGGGCCCGTCGGCGACGTGGGCGTAGGTGTCGGCGAAGGCGAGCTTCATCGCCTCGATCTGCAGGTGCTGCGCCTCCGCCCCGTCCACCGCCATCCCGGCGAGGTCGAAGCTCTCGAGGATGCCCAGCGCGATCTGCGCGGCGATGCCCTGCCCGTTCGGCGGGATCTCGTGCAGCGTGTAGCCGCGGTAGTCCTTGCGCGTCGGCGTCACCCATTCCGGGCGGTAGGCGGACAGGTCCGCGAGCGTCATCGCGCCGCCGTTCGCGCCCGCGTGCCGCGCCATGGCCTCGGCGATCTCGCCCTCGTAGAAGGCTTTGCCCTTCGTCTCGGCGATGGTGCGCAGCGTCCGCGCGGCGGCCCTGAGCGTCACCAGCTCGCCGACATCCGGCGCGCGGCCGCGGGGCAGGAAGAACTCGGAAAAGCCCGGCTGGCGCACGAGGTCGGGGACCGCTGCCGCGGCGGCCCATTTCTGCTGCACCACGATCGGCGCGAGGTAGCCGCGCTCGGCGATCTCGATGGCCGGCTCCAGCAGGTCGGCGAAGGGCAGCTTGCCGAAGCGCTCGGACAGGGCGACCCAGGCGCCGACGGCGCCCGGCACCGTCACCGAATCCCAGCCGCGCATCGGCGGCCGCGTGGCCGGGCCGTATTTCCGGGCGAAGTAGTCCGGCGTCCAGGCGGCCGGCGCCCCGCCCGAGGCGTTCAGGCCGTGCAGTTCCTGGCCGTCCCAGAGGATGCAGAAGGCGTCCGAGCCGAGCCCGTTGCTGCACGGCTCGGTCAGCGTCTTCGCCGCGGCGGTGGCGATCGCCGCGTCGACCGCGTTGCCGCCCTTCCACAGCATCCGCATCCCGGCCTGCGCCGCCAGCGCGTGCGAGGTCGCGACCACGTTGCGGCCGAACATCGGCATGCGGATCGAGGGATAGGCGGAGGTCCAGTCGAAGGTTTGCGACATGTCGGGTCAGCTCACTGAGGGTCGGCGCGTGACGTCCGGGTTTCGATAAGGGGTCATCCCTTGTCCGGGGCCGAGGGCGAAGCCCGGTCGGTTCGTCGGGCTCCGCCCGACCCCTGCCGAAGGGACGATCCCTTCGGACTTCCCTTCGTTGCGACGCAGGATTCGTGCGCGGATCAGCGCGCCTGCATGCGCAACGCGCCGTCGAGGCGGATGGTCTCGCCGTTGAGCATCGGGTTGCAGACGATCGCCAGCACGAGGTCGGCGTATTCCTCCGGCCGGCCGAGGCGGGCGGGGAAGGGCACCGCGGCCCCCAAGCTGTCCTGGACGTCCTGAGGCAGGCCGAGCAGCATCGGCGTGCCGAAGATGCCCGGCGCGATCGCGCAGACGCGGATGCCGAGCGGCGCGAGCTCGCGGGCCGCCGGCAGCGTCAGCCCGACGACGCCCGCCTTCGAGGCGGCGTAGGCGGCCTGGCCGACCTGTCCCTCGTAGGCGGCGATCGAGGCGGTGGAGACGATCACCCCGCGCTCGCCGCCCTCGAGCGGGTCGAGCCCAGCGGCGCCCGCCGCCACCAGCCGCATCAGGTTGAACGAGCCGACGAGGTTGACCTGGATCACCCGGGCGAAGCCGTCGAGCGAGGCCGGGCCGTCGCGCCCGACGATGCGGGCGGCCGGGGCGATGCCGGCGCAGTTGACGAGGATGCGGGCGAGGCCGTGCGCCCCCGCCCCCCCCCCCCCCGCGGGCGCGGCGCCGTGTGTTTTAAAAAAATACCCGCCCCCCCGCCAAGCGCCCCGGGCGGTTGGGGGGGTGTGGGTGTAAA
>NZ_VRVH01000448.1:0-2688 GCF_008040095.1 Methylobacterium sp. WL6
GCGACGACGACCACGAGGCCCCGACCCCGATGGCCGCCACCGGCGCCCAGGACCTCGCCCGCCGCCTGCCCGACGGGTCGGTGTTCGTGCCGAAACCCACCCAGCGCGTGCTGACCCTGCGCACCCTCGTCACCGCGTCGGGCGTGCTGGCGCGGACGACCGAGCTGCCCGGCCGGATCATCGCCGACCCGAACGGCAGCGGCGTGGTGCAATCCTCGGTCGGCGGCCGGCTGTCGCCGCCGGAATCCGGCCTGTTCCCGCGCCTCGGCACCCGCGTGCGCAAGGGCGAGGTGCTGGCCTTCGTCACGCCGCCGGTCCAGGCGGTGGACGTGTCGGACATGCGCCAGCGCCAGGGCGAGCTCGACCAGCAGATCGCCATCGTCGCGCGCCGGGTCGAGCGCTACCGCAAGCTGAGCCCCGGCGGCGCGGTCTCGCAGGTGCAGATCGACGACGCGGATGCCGAGCTGAAGGGCCTCGTCGACCGCCGCACGGCGCTCGACGGCGTCCGCTCGCAGCCGGAGGCGCTGGCCGCGCCGGTCTCGGGGGTGATCGCCGAGGCCAACGCGGTCGCCGGCCAGATGGCGAGCCCGGGCGCGATGGTGTTCAAGATCGTCGACCCGTCCCGGCTCTGGGTCGAGGCGCTGAGCTTCGACGCGCTCGCCAGCACCGCCGACGCCACCGCGCGGCTCGCCGACGGCCGACGGCTCGAGCTCGCCTATCGCGGCGCCGGCCTCGCCGACCGGGCCCAGGCGGTGCCGATCCAGTTCGCCGTGCGCGACGCGCCGCCCGAGCTGCGCACCGGCCAGTTCGTGACGGTGCTCGCCGCCACCGACACGCAGCAGACCGGCCTCGCCCTGCCGCGGCTCGGCGTGGTCCGCGGCGGCAACGGCCAGACCCTGGTCTACGAGCACGTCGCCCCCGAGCGCTTCGCGCCGCGCGAGGTCCAGGTCGAGCCCCTCGACGCCGCCCGCGTCCGGGTGGTCTCCGGGCTCGAGCCCGGCCGGCGGATCGTGACGCAGGGCGCCGAGCTCCTCAACCAGATCCGCTGACGGGAGTCCGCGCATGTTCACGCTCCTCGTCACCCAGGCCCTGCGGAACCGGCTGGCGGTTCTCGCCGTCGCCGCGATCCTCGTCGTCTACGGCGCCTTCACCGTCACGCGGCTGCCCGTCGACGTCTTCCCCGACCTCAACCGGCCCACCGTCACCATCATGTCGGAGGCCGAAGGGCTCGCGCCGCAGGAGGTCGAGCAGCTCGTCACCTTCCCGCTCGAGACGCAGATGAACGGGCTGCCCGGCGTCACCCGGGTGCGCTCGGTCTCCGGCGTCGGGCTGTCGGTGGTCACTGTCGAGTTCGACTGGGGCACCAACATCTACCGCAACCGCCAGCAGGTGGCCGAGCGCCTTGCGATGGCGCGGCCGCAGCTGCCGGCGGAGGTGAACCCGACGATGGGGCCGATCTCCTCGATCATGGGGCAGATCGTCATGGTCGCGCTCACCGGCGACACGGTCGATCCGATGCGCCTGCGCGAGATCGCCGACTTCACGATCCGGCCGCGCCTGCTCTCGATTCCCGGCGTCGCGCAGGTGATCCCGATGGGCGGCGAGGTCCGCCAGTTCCGCGTCGCGCCGCAGCCCGCCGCGTTGCGGGCGCTCGGCGTCAAGCAGGCCCAGCTCGAGGCGGCCCTGGCGCAGTTCGGCACCAACACCGGCGGCGGCTTCACCGACCAGTACGCCCGCGAATACCTGATCCGGAACCTCGGCCGGACGATGGACCTCGACGACCTGCGCAACATGGTCGTCGCCACGGTCGACGGGCGGCCGGTCTTCCTGCGGCAGGTGGCGGAGGCGTCGTTCTCGGCGCGCGTGAAGCGGGGCGATGCCGGCTACATGGGCGCGCCGGCGGTGGTGATCTCGGTGGAGAAGCAGCCCGGCACCGACACCGTCGCGCTCACCGCGCGGATCGAGGCGGCGCTCGCCGAGATCACCGCCACCCTGCCGAAGGGCGTGCGCGCCGACCGGCTGATCTTCCGGCAGGCGAACTTCATCGAGACCTCGATCGGCAATGTCGAGCACGTGCTGGTGGAAGCGATCGCGGTGGTGGCGATCGTCCTGTTCGCGTTCCTGCTGAACCTGCGCACCACGGCGATCTCGCTCACCGCGATCCCGGTCTCGATCCTGGCGACGGCCATCGCCTTCCATCTCGCCGGCCTGTCGATCAACACGATGACCCTCGGGGGGCTCGCCATCGCCATCGGCGAGCTGGTCGACGACGCCGTGGTCGACGTCGAGAACATCTTCCGGCGCCTTCGCGAGAACCGCGCGGCGGGCGACCCGCGCTCGACCTTCGACGTGGTGGTCTCCGCCTCGCAGGAGGTGCGCTCGGGCATCGTCTGCGCGACGATGGTGATCGTGCTGGTGTTCGTGCCGCTGTTCGCGCTCTCCGGCATCGAGGGCCGGCTGTTCGCGCCGCTGGGGCAGGCCTACATCGTCGCGATCCTGGCGAGCCTCGTGGTCTCGATCACCCTGACGCCGGTGATGGCCTACTACCTCCTGCCCGGCCTCAAGCGCCTCGACCAGCACGAGAGCGGGCTGATCCGCGGGCTCAAGCGCGCGCTCGCCGCGACCCTGCGCGTCGCCCTGCCCCGCGGGCGCCCGATCCTGATCGCGGCCGGGCTCGCGGTCGCGGCC
>NZ_VRVH01000449.1:0-2632 GCF_008040095.1 Methylobacterium sp. WL6
GAGCGTGAGATGTTTTTAATAGACTGGTCTCGGCCTGCGTCGAGCGGCTGGCGTTCCACGAGATCGACCTGCGGCCCGGCGCGGTCCTGGAGACCGGCTGCGTCTACATCGCCGAGCTGCAGGAATCCCTGGCGCTGCCCGAAGACCTCGCGGCGGCGGCCAACCCCAAGAGCTCCACCGGGCGGATCGACGTGTTCACCCGCGTCATCACCGACCGGGCGGAAGCGTTCGACCAGGTCGGGGCCGGCTATCGCGGGCCGCTCTACGCCGAGATCTCGCCGCGCACCTTCCCGGTCCTGGTCCGCACCGGCTCGCGCCTGTCGCAGATCCGCTTCCGACGCGGCATCGTGCGGCTGCGCGACGACGAGCTGGTCGCGCTGCACGCGCGCGCGCCGCTGGTGACCGCGGCGGCGCCGTCCTTCCAGGGGGGCGTCGCCGTCTCGGTCGATCTCGCCGGGTTCGACGGGCTGATCGGCTACCGGGCCAAGCGCCATACCGGCCTCGTGGACGTCGACGCGCCCGGGCGCCACGCGGCGGCCGAGTTCTGGGAGCCGCTGCCGGCCGACGGGTCCGGGTCGCTGATCCTCGATCCCGGCCAGTTCTACATCCTGGCCTCGAAGGAATCGGTGCAGGTGCCGCCCGACCACGCCGCCGAGATGGTGCCGTTCGACCCGCTCGTCGGCGAGTTCCGGGTGCATTACGCCGGCTTCTTCGATCCCGGCTTCGGCTATGCCGGCGCCGGCGGCACCGGCGCGCGCGCGGTGCTGGAGGTCCGCTCCCGCGACGTGCCGTTCCTGCTCGAGGACGGCCAGATCGTCGGCCGGCTCGTCTACGAGCGCATGGAGGCGGTGCCGCTGATGCTCTACGGCGCCGGCGCCGGCTCGAACTATCAGGCGCAAGGGCTGAAGCTGTCCAAGCACTTCGCCTGAAGCGCCCGGACTCAGTATCCCAGCGCGCTGCCGTCCTTGCGCGGGTCCGAGCCGGCCGACAGCATGCCGGCTGCGCGGTCGATCCAGATCACCTGCCCGCCGCCGAGGGGGAGGGGAGCGGCGACCGCGTCGTGGCCGCGGTCCCTCAGGCCGCCGACGAGGCCGGAAAGGCCGCCCTCGACCTCGAGCGTGCCGCCGTAGGCGAAGCTGCGCGGCGCATCGAGCGCCTCCTGCGGATCGAGGCCGCGGTCGATCAGGCCGGTCAGCAGCTCGACATGGCCCATCGCCTGGTAGTGCCCGCCCATCACGCCGAAGGGCGCGACCGCGCGGCCGTCCCGCATCAGCATGCCGGGGATGATCGTGTGCATCGGGCGCTTGGACGGGCCGATCGTGTTGGGGTGGCCGGCCTCCGTGCGGAACGACAGGCCGCGGTTGTGCAGCAGCACGCCGCTCGACGGCCCAAGGATGCCCGAGCCGAAGCCCTGGAAGATCGAGTTGATCAGCGAGATCGCGTTGCCGTCCCGGTCGACCACGCAGAGGTAGACCGTGTCCTTGTGCGCGCGGGCCGCGAGCTCGGCGCGGATCTCGGGATAGAGCACCGGCGCCTGCGCGCGGGCCATGTCGATCGCCCCGTGGGCGGCCGCCTGCCAGGCGTCGGAGAGCAGGTGCTCGACCGGGATCGCCTGGAGCTCGGGATCGCCGAACAGGGCGTCGCGGTGGTGGTAGCCCTGCTTGCACGCCTCCGCGAAGAGGTGGACCCGGTCGAGGTCGGAGAGCCCGGCGACGTCGAAGGGCTTCAGCACGTTGAGCATCATCAGCGCCGCCAGACCCTGCCCGGCGGGCGGGCATTCGTAGACGTCGTAGCCGCGGTAGCGGGTGCTGATCGGGGTGACGACGTCCGGCGCGGCGCTCGCGAAATCCTCCAGGGTGTGGAGGCCGCCGCGCTCGCGCAGGCGGCTCACGAGATCCTCGGCCACCGGCCCCTCGTAGAAGCCGCGCGCGCCCTCGCCGGCGATCCGCCGGAGGGTCGCGGCCAGCTTCTCGAGCCGCACCACGGTGCCGATCGCCGGCGCCCGGCCGTCGATCAGGTAGGTCGCCGCCGCGTGCGGATCGCCGGCGACCCGGCCGATGCTGCGCGCCCAGTCCCACCCGACCCGCGGCTGAACGGGAAAGCCGTCCTCGGCCAGCCGGATCGCCGGCTGCAGCAGCTCGCCGAGGGAGCGGGTGCCGTGGTCCTCGACGAGCCGTTGCCACGCCGCCACCGCGCCGGGCACGGTCACCGCATGCGCGGAATCGGGCTCGATCGCGACGCCGTTCTCGCGGTACCACGCGTCGTCGGCGGCCGCCGGGCTGCGGCCGGAGCCGTCGATCGCGATCGGCACCGACGCACCGTTGGGCGCATACAGGGCGAAGCAGTCGCCGCCGATGCCGGTCATCAGCGGGTCGACGACGCATTGCACCGCCACCGCGGCGATCGCCGCGTCGACGGCGTTGCCGCCCGCGCGCAGGGTCTCGATCGCCACCAGCGTCGAGGCCGGGTGCGAGGTCGCGACCGCGGCGTTGGCAGCGTAGACGGGCGAGCGGCCCGGTCCCTCGAAGTTCCTCATGGGCGATCCTCAGCTTCTCGTGGCGACCCAGTGGCCGGGCGCGACCTCGACGAGGTCGCCGCCCTCGGCGATGGGGGAGGCGGGCCGGGCCTGCTC
>NZ_VRVH01000044.1:0-25151 GCF_008040095.1 Methylobacterium sp. WL6
GGCCCGGACGGCCGCCGCCGGGGCGCTGGCCGCGGGTGTCGGGACGGCGCTCCTCGGCCTGGGCGATCTCGGCCGCCTCCTGGCGCGAAGGCGGGGTGAAGCCCTCGGGGAAGGGGGCGACGGGGATGCGCTGGCGGGTGATGCGCTCGATGTCGCGCAGGTACGCCTTCTCCTCGTCGTTGCAGAACGAGATCGCGAGCCCGTCCGCGCCGGCGCGCGCGGTGCGGCCGATGCGGTGGACGTAGCTCTCGGGCACGTTCGGCAGGTCGAAGTTGACGACGTGGCTCACCGCCTCGACGTCGATGCCGCGCGCGGCGATGTCGGTCGCCACCAGCACGCGGCACTGCCCGTCCTTGAAGGCGGCCAGCGCGCGCTCGCGCTGCGGCTGGGACTTGTTGCCGTGGATGGCGGAGGCCGCGGTGCCGACCTTCTCGAGGCCGCGCACGACGCGGTCGGCGCCGTGCTTGGTCCGGGTGAAGACCAGCACGCGCTCGATCTTCGGATCGCGCAGGATGTGGGCGAGCAGCGCCTGCTTGGCGCCGGTATGGGCGAAGATCACCTGCTGCTCGACGCGCTCGGCGGTGGTGGCCACCGGCGTGACGGCGACCTGGACCGGATCGCGCAGGTACTGGTCGGCGAGGCCGGCGATGTTCTTCGGCATGGTCGCCGAGAAGAACAGGCTCTGGCGCTTGGCCGGCAGCATCTTCACGATGCGCTTGAGCGCATGGATGAAGCCGAGGTCGAGCATCTGGTCGGCCTCGTCGAGGACGAGGATCTCGACGCCTTCCAGCGTCAGCGAGCGGCGGTCGACGAGGTCGATCAGCCGGCCCGGGGTGGCGACGAGGATGTCGACGCCCGGCGCCAGCGCCCGCTCCTGGCGGCCGATGGTGACGCCGCCGAACACAACGGTGTTGGTCAGCGGCAGGTGCCGGCCGTAATCGGAGAAGCTCTCGGCGATCTGGTTGGCGAGCTCACGGGTCGGCGAGAGCACCAGCACCCGGCAGCCGCGACGCGGCGCATGGCGCTTCTCGAGGCTCAGGCGGTGCAGGATCGGCAGAGCGAAGGCGGCGGTCTTGCCGGTGCCGGTCTGGGCGATGCCGCAGAGGTCGCGGCCTTCCATCGCTGGGCGGATCGCCTGCGACTGGATCGGGGTGGGGGTGTGGTAGCCGGCCTCTTCGAGCGCCTTCAGCACGGGCTGGGCGAGGCCGAAATCGGTGAACTGGGTCAAGGTGTTACTTCTCAGGCAGCCGGATCGCGAGCGCGGGCCCGGCTCGTGTCGAGCGGCGCCGCCAAGTACGGAGAGAGGTGCGATCCGTAGAGCAGGAGGCTGCCCGCGTGATGGGGCGGCCCGGGTGCATGCACGTTATGAAGAGAGGGGCCGGACATTCGGAGAGGCGCGATCCGCGCCGTCCCTCGTATCCGTCACGCAGCCCTCTCAAGCGGACCCGTCTGTCGGCCGCTGACGCTGCCCTCGGGCTATGCGCCTTCGCGGTTGCGAAGTCAACGGCCGGTCAACCGTCGCCGCATTGCGGGATGGACGCGGCGCCACGGCCGGTGCAGCGTCCGCCGATGCCGTCCCGTCTCCCCGCCCGCCCGCTCGCCCGAGCCATCCCGCACCGGAGCGGATCGGTCCCGTTCCGCGGGCACCGGGCCGTCCGGCCGCCCGGCGGTCGCGGATGATCGCCCACCACACCGCGATCTACGTCGGCTCCCGCGGCTTCGCCGCAGCGATCAACCTCGGTTCGGTCGCGGTGTTCACGCGTCTCGCGCCGCCGGAGAGCTACGGCACCTACCTCTACATCCTGTCCTGGTCGCTGGTGCTCTACGGAGCCACCTGCCAATGGCCGAAATTCGCGTTCTTCGCGCTGTACGACGAGGCGAGCGAGGGCGCGCAGGTCGGCACGGTCCTGCGCATCCTGCTGTGCACGCTGGCGCTGGCGGCGATCGGAAGCGCGCTCGCGGTGGCGCTTCACGTCGTGTCGCCGCGGATCGCGGCGGCGATCGTCGCGCTCGCCTTCGGCACGACCCTGTTCGAGGGCGCCACCGAGATCGCGCGCACACGACTGCAGGCCGTCGCGGTGGCGATGTCGGTCGTCCTGCGCGGAATCCTGATCCTCGGCCTCGGCAGCGCGGTGCTGATGGTGTCGGGCGACGCCGTCCATCTCGCGCTGGCCGTGGCGACCGCCTACGCGCTGTCGTCGATCCCGGCCGCCGCGACGGTGGTCCCGCTGATGCCGGGCCGCGGCAGCCGGGCGGAGGCGCTGCGCCTCATCGCCTACGGCTGGCCGCTGGTGCTGTCCTTCGGCATCGCGGCTCTGGCCCAGGTGGTCGACCGGCTGATCATCGTGAAGACCGTCGGGCCGGAGCATCTCGGCGCCTACGGCGCGATCGCCGACTTCCTGAAGCAGAGCTTCGTCGTGTTCGGCGAGGCGCTGGCCCTCTCGCTGATCTCGATCGCCAAGCGCGAGGCGCGCTCCGGGGGGATGCCGGCGGCGACCGCGGTGCTGTGCGACGCCGCCCGCGCGATGGCGCTGGTCGCGGCCTTCGGCGCCGCGTTCTACCTCAACTTCGACGGGGTCGTCGTCTCGGTCCTGCTCGGGCCGGACTATCGCGACCAGGCGCGGGCGCTGGCCCCGGTGCTGATCCTGGCCAGCGTGCTGATGATGTTCCGCGCCTACTATTTCGGGCAGATCATCTACTTCACGCAGTCGAGCCGCCTCGAGGCCGTGGCCTCGACGGCGACCCTGGTGACGGTGAGCGTGCTCTCGCTGGCGCTGATCCCGCATCTCGGCGTCGCCGGCGCGGCGATCGCCTTCGCGGCGGGTCAGGCCGCGGCCTGCCTCGTGTTCATCCTCGGGGCGAACCGGCACGGGTCCGGCCTGCCGGCGATGCCGCTTCCGCTGGCCGACATCGCCGGCATCGCGGCGATCGCCGTGGCGACCGGCCTCGTCCCGGCGGCCCTCGCCTGGCTTCCGGGCGGGGAGGGCGCCCCGGCGCAGATCCTGCGCTTCGCCGTGCTGGCCCTCGGCTTCCTCGCGGCCGCGTGGCGCTACGACGTGGTCGGCATCGCCGGCGTGGTACGGCGGCGCCTGCATCGGGTCGCCGGATGAGGGCGGGTACGACGGCCAGGATGCCGGGCGGGCTGTACGCCGCCCTGCGCCCGCTCGATCCGGCAGCGCCCGGCGTCGCGGCCTGGCGCGCGCTCGGCGCGAAGGCCTGCGTCGCCAACCCGTTCTACGAGGCCGACTACGCGCTGCCGGCGGCCGGGGCCTTCGGCGACGGCGTTCGGCTCCTGATCGTCGCCGACCGCCCGCCGGACGAGCCCGGCGCGCGATGGCTCGCCCTGTGGCCGTTCCGGATCTCGCGCATCCGCTGGGGCCTGCCGCTGCCGGTCCTGATCGGCTGGACGCACGGTTTCTGCCCCTTGGGCATGCCGCTGCTCGACGCCGCCGAGCCCGACCGCGCCCTCGCCGGGCTGCTCGATGCGCCCAGGGCGCTCGGGCTGCCGCCGCGGCTGCTGCTGCTCAACGCGCCGGCGGATGGCCGCTTCGCGGATCTGCTGGCGGCGCGGACGGGGCGGCGCGATGCCGCCTACTGGGCGCATGCCCGCGGCTCCCTCGACCTCGCTGGCCTGACGCCGGAGGCGCGCACGGGCTATCTCGGCCACGTCAGCGGCAGGAGCCGGCGCAAGCTGCGGCTCGCGCGCGAGCGCCTGGAGGCCGGCGGTGCGGTGGTGCTCGAGACGATCGCCGATCCGGCCGCGCTGATCGACGCGCTCGACGACTACGTCGCCCTCGAGACCGCCGGCTGGAAGGGCCGGGCCGGGACCGCCCTCGGCCAGCGCCCAGCCGAGGCCGCGTTCCTGCGCGGGATGGTCGCCGGGTTCGGCGCCCAGGGCCGGATCCGGATCCTGCGCCTGCGCCGCGATCGCCGCACGCTCGCCGCCGCGATCCTTCCGCGAAGCGATCACGAGGATTTCGTCCTGAAGATCTCCTACGACGAGGCGGAGGCCGCCGCCGCGCCGGGCGTCCAGCTCGTCCATCGCCTCACCGAGGCCGCGCTGCGGGACGGCGCGATCGCGCGGATCGATTCCTGCGCCGCCCCGGACTACCGCCTCGCCGAGATGTTCTGGACCGGGCGCCGGGCGATCGCGCACCGGTTGGTCGAGGCCTCGCCCGACCCGCTCTTCGCGCTCGCGGCCGCGCTGGAGCGTGCCCGCGAGCGCTATGCCAAGTGGCGGGCCCGTTAGAGCGTTGCGGCGGCGGCGCATTGCCTCCAGGGTCACGCGGTCCAGTTTGCCACGGCAAGAGACTCGAAGCTCGACCGGGAGGATCCGATTTCCAACGCCCCTGCCGCCCGCGCCGCCGATCCGTCCGAGAAGCCGGATCGCCACGCCCCGAAGCCGCCCGAGCTGATGTCGCCCTGGCGCACGGATGCGCGCGTCGCGCTCCAGGCCGAGGCCCGCGCCTTCGCCCGCGACGTGGTGATGCCGCTCGCCGACGCGCTCGACCCGCAGAAGGCCGAGATGCCGCGCTCGCTCATCGCCGCGATGGCCGAGAAGGGCTGGTTCGGCCTGACGATCCCGGCCGAGCACGGCGGCATGGGGCTCGGGGTGTTCGAGTACTGCCTCGTCTCGGAGGAACTCGCGCGGGCGTGGCTCTCGGTCGGCAGCATCCTGGCGCGGGGGCAGGGGCTCGGCACGCAGGTGCTCGACGACGCCCGCCGCGCCGACCTGCTGGCGCGGTCGGCGCGGGGCGAATGGATCGGCGGCATCGCCCTCTCCGAGCCGGGAGCCGGCTCGGACCTGGCCGGCGTGCAGACGCGGGCGGTGCGCGAGGGCGACCATTGGGTGCTGACCGGGACCAAGCGCTGGGCGGGCTTCGCGCGCGCGGCCGACTTCATCGAGGTTCTGGCCCGGACCCGCGATCCGGAGCCCGGCGAATCGCGCTCGGCCGGGCTCGAGCCGTTCCTGGTGGTCAAGCCGCCGGGCGAGTTCCCCGAGGGCATGACCGGGCACGTCATCGACAAGATCGGCTATCACGGCTTCCTGACGTTCCAGCTCGAGCTCGACGGGGTGCGCGTCCCCGAGAGCGACCGCCTCACCGGCCTCTACGGCGACGGCGGCGCGGACGCGGATTCCGGCGGCTTCGCCTCGGTGCAGCGCGGCCTCAACATCGCCCGCGTCCACACCGCGGCCCGCGCCGTCGGCGTCGCGCGCGCGGCGGTCGAGGACACCCAGGCCTACCTTCAGGAGCGCGTGCAGTTCGGCCACCCGATCGGCGACTTCCAGGCGCTGCGCTTCGCGCTCGCCGACATGGCGGCCGAGGTGGCGCAGGCGCGCGCCTTCTGGTGCCAGGTCGCCCATCTCCTCGACCAGGGCGAGGCGGCCGAGAGCGAGGCCGCCATGGTGAAGCTGCTGGCCACCGAGATGGCGGTGCGCGTCACCAACCAGGCGATGCAGCTCCACGGCGGCAACGGCTACACCACCGAGCGGCGGGTCGAGCGCTACTGGCGCGACGCGCGGCTGACGACGATCTTCGAGGGCACCAGCGAGATCCAGCGCCGCATCATCAGCGACCGGATGCTGCCGAAGGCCTGACGCCCGCACGGCGACCGCCCGCCCCCGCACGCGTGTGCGAGGCGCGACCGTCGGCGAGGCGGCCTGCCGGACGGGCTTGCGGCGGGCGGACGCCCTTTTGTGCGCGGGGACGACAACATCGAACTCGCCGACGCCGACGGCTCCGTCGGCGTCCGGGCGTCCAGGGGTGCGTTCCGGGGCCTCGTCGAGGATCGGCCGCGAGACGTTTCGCAACGATGCGGTGGTGCAGGGCCCCCAGCGCGGTGCCGGCCATCGCGGACCGCGATCGATCGGGCGCGCCTGTCATGAATGCCGGCTCGGGACATTCTCGCCCCTGCAATCGTTTGCGGGACGACGCTCGCGCGTGACCTGAAACCCGCCGCGCGCTGCCGCTCACCCTCAGGGTTGGGCAGCCGGTGCCCGCTCGCCGGCGCGGGCCCGGGCCAGGGTCCGGCCGAGGCGCTGGGCCATCTGGTCGCGCAGGGCCTCGGCGACCTCGATGTCGACGAGCCGCCAGGTCCAGCCGCGCAGGCGCAGGCGCACCCGCAGCTGCTGCGCCCGCGGCGCGTCCGGCGGGATCGCGATCACGGCGGTGCGGAAGCCGCGCATCTCCGAGGCGATCCAGAACGGAAACACCCGCCCGATGCGATCCAGCCTGAGCCCGGACGGCTTCACCCCGTCGGGACGCGGGATGTCGAGGCTCTGCGGCCAGCCGTCGTCGAGCAGGTCGAGCACGGTCTCGGGCGTCACCATCGATTCCGCGAGCGCCAGCGCCACGCCGACCGCCGCCTCGTTGAGGCGCTGGCGATCCTTAGCATCGAGGGTCGGATCGTTGTCCGACGCCGAGCGCAGGGCGGCGGTTGTCTGCCGGACCAGCGACAGCCGCAGCGTGCGGAAGTTGGCATGCTGCTGGACGAACGCGACGTCGTGCGCCCTCACCGCCCGCGCGAAGTCGTAGAGCGTCCAGAGCGGCGTCAGGGTGAAGGCGAACCAGCCGAGCACCGCGACGAGGGGAAACACCCACCAGCGCATCACCCAGCCTATCGCCCGGCCGCCGCGCTCACGCGCCGACCGACCACGCGTGCAGCGGCGCGAAGGCCGCGACGACGCCCTCGTAGACCGGCCGCTTGAACGGCACGATCAGCCCCGGCAGCTCCGCGAACGGCACCCAGCGCCACGCGTCGAACTCGGCCTTGTGGGCACCGCCGCCGGGACGCTCGACGTCGATCGCGTCGTCGTCCCCGAGGAACCCGAAGGCGAACCAGCGCTGCGTCTGACCGCGGTAGCGGCCGCGCCAGGCCTGCTTTCGCACATCGGGCGGCAAATCGTAGGACAGCCAATCCGGCGCCTCGGCGAGCAGCCGGACCGCGGCCGCGCCGACGTTGGTCTCCTCGTGAAGCTCGCGCAGGGCTGCGGCCTGCGGCGCCTCGCCGTCGTCGATCCCGCCCTGCGGCATCTGCCAGGCGAGGTCGCCCGCGACGTGCTCGGGGCCGGCCTCCGGCTTGCGGCGACCGACGAAGACGAGCCCGGCGCGGTTGATCAGGGTGACCCCGACGCAGGGGCGATAGGGCAGGCTCTCGCCCGGATCGCGGGATTCGGTGTCGCTCTTCATCGGCCGCGACCATAGGGAGGGCCAACCGGCGCGGCAACGTCGGGAAACACGATATCGGCAGCGCCCGATCGCGGCAGCCGCCGGGCTCAGTCCGCCTTCGTCACCCGCACCGCCTTCGCGCCGCGGAGCGCCACGCTCGCCGGCACGAGGCGGATGCCGCGGCCCTCGAGCTCACGACTCCAGCGCGCGATGCGCTCGATCGTCATCGGCTGGGCGCTGCCCGAGGCGAGGGCGAAGCCGTTGGCGCGGGCCTGCGCTTCGAGCCGGGCGAGCTCGCGATCGATCGCCTCCGGGCGCGGCACCGCGTCGAGGACGATCTCGGCGCGGGCCGCCGGCACCTTGGTCCTGCCGAGCAGGTCCGCGGGCACGCCGCGCGCGTTGGTGCCGTCGTCGAGAAAGCCGAGCCCGCGGGTGGCGATGTCGCGCAGGACCGGCTCGAACGCGACCGCGTCGGCCATGAACTTGGCCCCCATGAAGTTCGTGACGCCGACATAGCCCGAGAACCGGCTCATCACCCAGGCGAGGCGGTCGGCGTTCTCGGATCCCTTGGCGGCGGTGAGCAGGCCCTGCGGGCCGGGATCGCTGTCGGGGTAGTCGAACGGCTCCATCGGCGCCTGGAGCAGGATCTCGTGGCCGAAGGCGCGGGCCCGCGCCGCGCTGCGCTCGGCATCGGCGCCGTAGGGGGAGAAGGCGAGGCTGACGGCGGGCGGCAGCTTGACGATCGCGCTCGCGGTGGCGGCCTGGCCGACGCCGAGGCCGGTGAGCAGGATCGCGATGCGCGGCCCGCTGCCGGGCTCCTCGGAGCGTGCGTAGACGTCGAGCGGGCGGATGCGGCCGTCGCCGAGCTTGGGCAGGACGCCGTGGCGGCCACGCTCGGTCAGGCGCGGGTCGGGGGCGGGCGCGAGCTTGGGCGCGTCGGCCTGGGGCACGCGGATCACCACCGCCTCGGCCGGCGCGGCCGACCCGCCGGCCCGCACCACGGTGACGCCGGAGGCCGACTCGACCTCGACGGCGCTGCTCTGGAGCTTCGATGCCGGCGCAGGCTCGTTCGCGGCGGCGGCCTCCGGCGACGGGGGACGCCCGGCGGCGGGCATCGTCTCGCGGACGACGATGGCGACCTGGACCCGCGGCTCGCCCGCCTTCGGGTCGCCGAGCAGGAGCACGAGGCCGAGCACCGCCACGCCGAGGCCGCCGAGACCGGCCGCGACGGCGCGTGGAGAACGGCCGAGGGTCGCGAGGCGCGCGCGCAGGCGTGCCAGCGCGGCTTTCGGGCCGGGGGCAGGGACGTCGACCCCGAGGGGACGCGTCAGGATATCGTCGGACGAGTCGGTCACTGGCCCTCGGAACTGGCGGGGCCGCCGGAGAATCGCCGGTCGCGGCAAGGCAGCCCCGCCGTCATTGCCGGCCGCCATGGTTAATTTTTCGTAAGAGCGGCCTTCGGTCCTAGAGCCTGTTCCGTGATCACCGGATCACGGAACAAGCTCGCTCTCGTTGTGTGGTCGCGCTCTCGTCACGCGAGCCGGGATCCACCGCGCTCGAAAAGGCTCGCAACGCGCGCACGAGCGCCATGCGAAGAACCCCGCCCGGCACGCGCCGGACGGGGTTCTCGCCGTGTCGTCGATCCCGGACGGGATCAGTTCGGCATCGTCGGCTTCTGGGCGTTCGCGGCGCCCTTCTGGATGCCGTGGAGGAAGTCGACGGCGGCGGTGAGCTGCTTGTCCTTGGCGGGATCCGGCGGGACGTAGGCCGACGAGCCGCCGCGCTCCTCGACGTCCTTCTGCTTGAGGTGACCCTTCAGGCCGGCCTCGCCCTTGGTCTCGTCCTTGCCCTTGAGCTCGTCCGGGACCTCCTGCAGCACCTCGACGTCGGGCTCGATGCCCTTGGCCTGGATCGAGCGGCCGGACGGCGTGTAGTAGCGCGCCGTGGTGAGGCGCAGCGCGCCCGAGCCGCCGAGCGGGATGATCGACTGCACCGAGCCCTTGCCGAACGAGCGCGTGCCGAGGATGGTCGCGCGCTTGTGATCCTGCAGGGCGCCGGCGACGATCTCGGAGGCCGAGGCCGCGCCGCCGTTGACGAGCACCACCACCGGCTTGCCCTTGGTGATGTCGCCGGCCTTGGCCGAGAAGCGCTGGGTCTCGTCCGGGTTGCGGCCGCGGGTCGAGACGATCTCGCCGCGGTCGAGGAACGCGTCGGAGACCATCACCGCCTGGTCGAGCAGGCCGCCCGGGTTGTTGCGCAGGTCGATCACGTAGCCCTTGATCTTGTCCTGCCCGATGTCGGTCGAGAGCTTGTCCACGGCAGCCTTGAGGCCGTCGTAGGTCTGCTCGTTGAACTGCGTCAGGCGGATGTAGCCGATGTCGGCCCCCTCGACGCGCGAGCGCACGGGCTTGATCTTGATCACGTCGCGGTTGAGCGTGACCTCGATCGGGTCCTTGGCCTCCTTGCGGGTGATCTTGAGCTTCACCGGCGAGTTCACCGGGCCGCGCATCTTGTCGACCGCCTGGTTCAGGGTCAGGCCCTGGACCTGGTCGTCGTCGATCTGGGTGATGATGTCGTTCGAGAGCAGCCCCGCCTTCGAGGCCGGGGTGTCGTCGATCGGGGTCACGACCTTGATCAGGCCGTCCTCCATCGTGACCTCGATGCCGAGCCCGCCGAACTCGCCGCGGGTCGTGGTCTGCATGTCGCGGAACGCCTTGGCGTCCATGTAGCTCGAATGCGGGTCGAGCGAGGTCAGCATGCCGTTGACGGCCGCCTCGATCATCTTCGCCTCGTCGGGCTTCTCGACGTAATCGGTGCGGACCTTCTCGAACACGTCGCCAAACAGGCTGAGCTGGCGGTAGGTCTCGGCGGAGGCCGCCACGGCGCGCGGACCCGACAGGAAGTCGGTCTGCGTCGCGACCATCGACGTGCCTGCTCCCAGGAACGCGCCGAGCATGATGAGGGACGTCTTGCGCATTATCCGCGAACCTTCTCGCTGGGGCTTTTCGCCCACCAAGGCTCCGGATCGATGGAGCCGCCGTCCTTCTTGAATTCCACGTACAGGATCGGATCGCTGCCGTCGCCGCTCATCACCGGCTGGACCGCACTTCCCTCGCCCATGTTACCGACCGGCTCGCCCGCGAGCACGAATTGGCCGACCTCGACCGAGATCTGGTCCATCCCGGCCAGCAGAAGATAGTAGCCATCGCCGGCGTTGATGATCAAGAGTCGTCCGTACGACCGGAACGGCCCGGCGAACTGCACCCAGCCGTCGGCGGGAGAGGACACCACGGCCTTCGCGCGGGTGGCGAGCGAAATGCCGCGCGTCATCCCGCCGTTGCCGTCGGGCTGGTTGAAGCCGCGCAGCAGGCGGCCGCTGACCGGGCGCGGCACGTCCCCCCGGGCGTCGACGAACTTCACCTTCGGGGCGAGCTTGGCGGGGTCGCGGATGCCGGCTGCGGCGAAACGCTCCTGCGTCGCCTTCGCCTCGCGCTGCTCGGCCGCCTTGGCCTCGTCGGCGGAGCGCTTGGCGGTGGCGACCTCGCCCTCGATGCGGTCGAGGAGGTCCTTCAGGCTCCGGGCCTCCTTGGCGAGGTCGGCGGCACGGGTCCGCTCGGCGGCGAGCCCGGTCTCGACCTCCGCCTGCCGGGTCCTCCGCGCGGCGACGAGGGCCGCGAGGCGCTGCTGCTCGCGCGCCCAGCCGGCGAGGTCGTTCTGCAGGCCCTGCCGGTCGGCGGCGATCAGGCCGCGCAGGCGCACGAGCTCGGCGAGGTCGGCGGCCAGCGTGTCCACCTCGCCGCGCATCTCGGGCACGATCGCCCCGAGCAGCATCGAGGTGCGGATCACCGCCAGAACGTCTTCCGGGTTGACCAGCACCGCCGGCGGCGGGCGCCGGCCCATGCGCTGGAGCGCCGCCAGGATCTCGGCGATCACCCCGCGGCGGGCCTCGAGCGAGCGGCGGATGGCGGCCTCGCTGCCCGACAGCGTCTTGAGGCGCTCCTCCAAACGGCTCATCCGGTCCTCGGTGGCCTGGGACTGCCGGCCGGCATCGAGGAGCGCCGCGTCGAGCTTGGCCCGGTCGCCGCCGATGTTGGCGATCTCGGACTCGAACTGCGCCTTGGCGCCCACGCTCGCGGCGAGCGCATCCTGCACCCGCTTGAGGTTGTCCGCGCGGCGGTCGCGCTCGTCGATGGCGCGCTGGATGCGCTCGGCCTCGGTGACGGGCGCCGCCGCGTCCTGGGCCCGCGGACGGGCCGCGGGCAGGGCGGCGAGGGCCGCGGCGAGGGCGCCCGTGGCGACCAGCCTCGTGAGGACCAGCGTCATGGCGTGCGTTTGCCGGCTCCGTTCATCAGCGCAGGTCTCATCCAGCATTGCGGCGCACGCGAGGCATTCACCCGTCGGGATCGCCGCGATGATACGGGTGGCCCGCCAGGATCGTGAGGGCGCGGTAGAGCTGCTCGAGCGCCAGCACGCGCACGATGCCGTGAGGCAGCGTCGCGGCACCGAAGGACAGGGTGAGGTCGGCCCGGGCCCGGACGGCGGCATCGAGCCCGTCGGCTCCGCCGATGGCGACCACCAGGGCCGGGCGCCCGGCATCGCGCCAGTCGCGGATGCGCTCGGCGACGCGCTCGCTCGGCAGGTCGGCGCGGCCGCGCTCGTCGTAGGCGACGAGGACGCCGCCGGCCGGCACCTGGGCGAGCAGCCCGGACGCCTCCTCGGCGCAGCGGTCGGGGGCGCGCCGCGCACGGCTCTCGACCATCTCGGCGATGTCGCAGGCGGGGAAGCCGAGGCCGCGACCGAGCTGGGCCGCACGCTCGCGGTAGCGCGCGGTCAGGTCCCGCTCGGGCCCGTTCTTGAGGCGCCCGATCGCGGCGACGAGGAGGCGCAACGGGTCGGCGTTCAGTCGGCGGAGACGCCCGAGGGGCGGTCGGAGCCCCACATCTTCTCGAGGTTGTAGAAGCCGCGCACCTCGGGCCTGAAGATGTGGACGAGGATGTCGCCGGCATCGATCAGCACCCAGTCGCAGGCCGGCATGCCCTCGACGCGGGCGGTGCCGAAGGACTTGGCCTTCATCTCCTGCGTGATGTGGTCGGCGATCGAGCCGACGTGACGCTGCGACCGTCCAGAGGCGATGATCATCGTGTCGGCGATCGAGGTCTTGCCGGCGAGATCGATGGCGATCGTCTCCTCGGCCTTCATCTCGTCGAGGCACCCGAGCACGAGCGTCCTCAGGTCTTCGACCCTGGCCAGGGCGGCGGTCTCGGAACCCTGGGTTCCCGTGTGGAGCGACTCGGACAGCGTCCTGATTCCTCGGATATCGGCAGTGGCGACGCGCGCCTGCGTTGAACCGACGACTTTGGCCGGTTCCGGGCGGTAATTCAAGGTTCCCCGGTGCCGCTCCGCGCATCGCGGATCTGCGTCGAGGAGAGATGCGAGCGCGGGCCGTGCAGGAACACCCAGGCCGGGGGCGCCATGCCCGGCAGGGCGGAGGCGTCCGATTCCGGGATGCGGGCGGCGGCGAACCGTCGGGCGGCCCGCGCGCCCGGCGCGCTGAGGGTGTGGCCGGGGCGGTCGATCACCGCGACCGGCATCAGGCCCATGATCTCGGCCGAGCCCTTCCAGCGATGGAAGCTCGCCAGCGAATCGGCCCCCATGATCCAGACGAAGCGGATGCCCGGCCGCCGCCGCACCAGCCAGCGCAGGGTGTCGCGGGTGAAGCGGGCGCCGATCGCCGCCTCGAACCCGGTCACCGCGATCCGCGGATCGCCCTTCGCCACCGCGGCGGCCTGCGCGCAGCGCTCGGAGAGCGGCGCGATCGGCCGCCCGCGCTTCAGCGGGTTTCCGGGCGTGACCAGCCACCACACCCGGTCGAGGCGCAGGCGGCGCAGCGCCATGGTGCCGACATGCAGGTGGCCGGCATGCGCCGGGTTGAACGAGCCACCGTACAGGCCGATCCGCATCCCCGGCGACGCGGGCGGCAGCGCGCCCTCACGCAACGGCGCGGATCACGGCAGGCGAGACCGCGCCGCTCACGGGCGCGTCTGGCCGCTGCCGTGGACCCGGTACTTGAAGGTGGTGAGCTGCTCCACGCCGACCGGGCCGCGGGCATGCATGCGGCCGGTGGCGATGCCGATCTCGGCGCCGAAGCCGAACTCGCCGCCATCGGCGAACTGGGTCGAGGCGTTGTGCACCACGATCGCGGAATCGACCTCGGCGAGGAAGCGGACGGCCTCGTCGCCGTCCTCGGTGACGATCGCGTCGGTGTGGTGCGAGCCGTAGGTCTCGATGTGCTCGATCGCCGCCTCGAGCCCGTCGACGACGCGGACCGAGATGATCGCGTCGAGGTACTCGGTGCGCCAGTCGGCCTCGGTCGCCGCCGTGACGCGACCGTCCACCGCCTGCACGTCGGCGTCGCCGCGCACCGCGCAGCCGGCGTCGAGCAGGGCGGCGACGAGGGGGGCGAGATGGGTGCCGGCGCAGGCGCGGTCGACCAACAGCGTCTCGGTGGCGCCGCAGATGCCGGTGCGCCGCATCTTGCTGTTGAGCAGGATGGTCCGGGCCATGCCGAGGTCGGCGGCGGCCGCGACGTAGACGTGGCAGATGCCGTCGAGGTGGGCGAAGACCGGGACCCGCGCCTCGGCGTGGACGCGCTCGACCAGGCCGCGCCCGCCGCGGGGCACGATCACGTCGATGCAGCCGTCGAGGCCGGCGAGCATCGCGCCGACCGCGGCGCGGTCCTTCGTCGGCACGATCTGGATCGCGTCCGCGGGCAGGCCGGTGGCCTCGAGCCCGGCCCGCATCGCCTCGGCGATGGCCATGGCGCTGCGGTGGCTGTCCGAGCCGGCCCGCAGGATCGCCGCGTTGCCGGCCTTGAGGCAGAGCGCGCCGGCATCGGCGGTGACGTTCGGGCGGCTCTCGAAGATCACGCCGACGACGCCGAGCGGCACGGCGATGCGCTCGATCAGCAGGCCGTTCGGGCGCTCGAAGGCCGCGACCTGGCGCCCGACGGGGTCGGCCAGCGCGCCGATCTTCTCGACCGCGTCGGCGATCGCCGCGAGGCGGCCCTCGTCGAGGGTCAGCCGGTCGATCAGCGCCTGGCTCTGCCCGGCGGCCTTCGCGGCGGCGACGTCGCGGGCGTTCTCGCGCAGGATGGCGGCGCGGTCGGCGCGTAGGCGCTCGGCGATGGCCCGCAACGCCACGTCCTTGGTCTCAGCCGAGGCCAGCGCCAGCTTGCGGCCGGCGGCGCGGGCGCGCCGGCCGATGCCGTTCATCTGCTCGGCGAGGTCGTCGGCCGACGCGAAGCCGGATCGCATGTTCAGGACTGGCACGGGCATCATCCCAGGTCGGCGGCCTTCCCCGAGCCGCCTACGAAGCTGCGACTTATCTGCATCCTCGGGCAGCACGAAACAAGCGCCGCGGCAAAGATCGGAACGTTTCGAAAGCGCTCGTATCCAGTCACGGACGCGGCGCGACCGGTTCTAGAACATCGCCAAGTCGTCGCGATGCACCATCCAGGCGCGTCCCGGGTAGGTGAGCAGGTCGGCGATCTGCGTGCTCGGGCGCCCCTGGATCAGCGCCGCTTCCGTGCTGTCGTAGCCGACGAGGCCGCGGCCCAGCACCCGCCCGGCGCGGTCGCGGATCAGCACGGCGTCGCCTCGGCCGAAGCTGCCCTCGACGCCGCAGACGCCGACCGGCAGCAGGCTCGCCCCACCGTCGAGCGCGCGCGCCGCGCCGTCGTCGATCACCAGGGTGCCGCGCGGCTCGAGCGACCCGGCGATCCAGGTTTTCCGCGCTGCGGTGGGCGTGGAACCGGACAGGAACCAGGTGCAGCGGCCGCCCGCGACGACGCTGCGGAGCGGGTTCTTCTCGCGCCCGTCGGCGATGATCATGTGGGTCCCGCCCGACACCGCGATCTTGGCGGCCTCGACCTTGGTCCGCATGCCGCCCCGCGACAGCTCCGAGGCGGGACCGCCGGCCATCGCCTCGATCTCGGGCGTGATCCGCTCGACCACGGCCAGGTGGCGCGCGTCCGGGTCGGCATTCGGGGGGGCGGTGTAGAGGCCGTCGATGTCGGAGAACAGCACCAGCACGTCGGCCCCGATCATCGTGGCGACGCGGGCGGCGAGCCGGTCGTTGTCGCCGTAGCGGATCTCGGAGGTCGCCACCGTGTCGTTCTCGTTGACCACCGGAACCGCACGCATCTCCAGGAGCTTGAGCACGGTCGCTCGCGCGTTGAGGTAGCGGCGGCGCTCCTCGGTGTCCTGCGGCGTCACCAGGATCTGCCCGGCGACGATGCCGTGGTGGCCCAGCGCCTCGGCCCAGTGCCGCGCCAGCGCGATCTGCCCGACCGAGGCCGCGCCCTGGCTCTCCTCCAGCCGCAGGGCCCCCGGCGCGAAGCCGAGCACGGTGCGCCCGAGCGCGATGCTGCCCGAGGACACCACCAGCACGTCGACCCCGCGGGCATGCAGGTCGGCGATGTCCTCGGCGAGCGCCGCGAGCCAGGCGTGCCGCAGCCGGCCGCGGGCGCGGTCCACCAGCAGGGCCGAGCCGACCTTGATGACGACGCGGCGGAATTGATCGAGGGAGGGGGTCATGACGCCGGGACGTAAGCTGGGACGAGGTCGGTTTGGACGAAGTCGTCACCCTTGAACAGGAGGGGCGCATCGTGGGCTTTGGAGACGGCATAGGATTGGCAGTCGCCGAAGTTCAACCGCGCCGGATGCCCTTGTCCCTTCCCGAAGCGCTGGAAGGCATCGGATGCCATGCGGTACATCTGGAGCGTGAAGGCGACCGGCTGCACCGTGGTCCGCAGGATCAGGACCTCCAAAAAATCCTCGGCAAAACCCGGCATCAGCGAGCCCAGCACGATCCTGGCCTCGAGCAACGTCGGGGTTCCGATGATCGCCCGATTCTTGGCGACCAGCGTGTCGAAACGCTCGCCTTCAGGGTCTTCCATCGCAATCGCGACGATCGCCGAGGTGTCGAGCGCGATCATACCGGCAGGCCGTACTCGTCGTAGAGGTAATCATGATCGGTGGGGACGTTCGCGATGCGATGTGCCCGCGCCTCGCGGACCAGCGCTCGGATCACGTCCCGTTCGGCACGTTGCGTCGGTGTCAGGTCATCGTTGACCGTCGCGACGCGGCGGTCGAGCTCTCGCAACGCCGTGACCACCGCCTCGTCGACCGTGGTGCCGGCGCGCTCCGCGAGTTCATGGGCAAGAGCGAAGGCTTCGTCGTTCATGACGATCAGCGCTTCCGTCATCGAAACCTCCACAGGTTCAACAACCTCGGGCGATGCTAACCGACCCGATCACCCCCGTCATCACGGCTGCCAGGCCGCCTCGGGCACCCGCTCGGCCTCGGCGGCGGCATCCATCTCGCCCTGGAGCGCACGCAGCGCCTCCGGCACGCCCTGGCCCGAGGCCGAGGACAGGACGAGCGGCTTGCGCTTGGCGGCGCGCTTCAGGCGGGCGACCTGCTCCTTCAGGGTGTCGGCGTCGATCGCGTCGGCCTTGGAGAGCGCCACGATCTCGGGCTTGCCGGCGAGGTCCTCGCCGTAGGCCTCCAGCTCGTGCCGGACCATCTTGTAGGCCTTGCCGGCATGCTCGCAGGTGGCGTCGACGAGGTGCAGCAGCACCCGGCAGCGCTCGACATGGGCGAGGAACCGGTCGCCGAGTCCGACGCCCTCGTGTGCGCCCTCGATCAGCCCGGGGATGTCGGCGAGCACGAACTCGCGGGCATCCGAGCGCACGACGCCGAGCCCCGGATGCAGGGTGGTGAAGGGATAGTCGGCGATCTTCGGCTTGGCCGAGGTCACGGTGGCCAGGAAGGTCGACTTGCCGGCGTTCGGCAGCCCGACGAGGCCGGCATCCGCGATGAGCTTGAGGCGCAGCCAGATCCACTGCTCGGTGCCTTCCAGACCCGGATTGGCGTGCTTCGGGGCGCGGTTGGTCGAGGTGGTGAAGTAGGCGTTGCCGAAGCCGCCGTTGCCGCCCTTGGCGAGCCGGACCCGCTGGCCGACCTGGGTCATGTCGGCGATCAGGTGCTCGCCGTCGACCGCCAGGATCTGGGTTCCGGCCGGCACCTTCAGCACCACGTCGGCGCCGTTGGCGCCGTGGCGGTTCGAGCCCATGCCGTGCTCGCCCTTCCGCGCCTTGAAGTGCTGCTGGTAGCGATAGTCGATCAGCGTGTTCAGGCCCTCGACGCACTCGACCCAGACGTCGCCGCCGCGCCCGCCGTCGCCGCCGTTGGGGCCGCCGAACTCGATGAACTTCTCGCGCCGGAACGCGACGCATCCCGCGCCCCCGTCGCCGGAACGGACATAGACCTTGGCTTCGTCGAGGAATTTCACGGTGTCGCTCGTCTTCATGTCGGGGCGCGGGCCACCGGCCCGCCCCGTCTCGTTCACGCCGCGGCGATGCGGCCCCGTCCATCGGCGTCGCGCACGCTGCGCAGCTCCGCCGCGAACCCCGTCGCTTCGGCCTTGGGCCGAGACGGCGAGGGATCGATTCCGATCGATCCGTCCGGCGACGTCAAGGGCGCCGGGCCGATCGCTTCGTCAGGCCGCCCGGTCGCAGCCGGAGACCCCGAACCGGGCCGACCACGCGGCGCGGTCGAGCCGGAAGCGATCGGATGTCAGGTCGCAGCCGCGGACGGGGACGAAGTCCGTCGCCGTTCCCGTGCGGACGAAGCCGACCTTCTCCAGCACCCGGCGCGACGCCGGGTTCTCCACCCGCGCATCCGCCGACAGCACCGAGCCGCCGGCATAGGCGAAGTAGGCGTGCACCATCGCCTCGGCGGCCTCGGTGGCGAGGCCGCGGCCCCAGAAGGGCCGGCCGAGCCAGTAGCCGAGGCGGGCCCCCTCCGTCGCCGCGTCGGCGCGGATGCCGACGAACCCGACGAGGCCGTCCGGGTCGGACCGGAGCGAGACCGCCATCGCCAGGCCCTCGCCGGCGGCGTTGCAGCGCCGCGCCTCCAGCACGAAGGTCTCGGTCTCCATCCGGTCGATCGGGTGGCGGATCCGCGCCGTCATCTCGGCCACCGACCGGTCGCCCGCGAGCCGCACGATCGCGTCCACGTCCTTGGCGCGCGGCCAGCGCAGCCACAGGCTGCGGGTCTCGATCCGGAAGACGTCGTCGCGGGTCAGATCGGGGAACATCGTTCGGGCTCCTCCGCCGCGATCCTCCGTAGCGGAGGACCGTTGCGCTGAGACGACGAAAGGGAGGATGGCGCCCCATCCTCCCCCGCGTCTTCCGTTCGACCCCCCGGCCTCGTGGCCAGGATGCGAGAAACAGATCCGCCGGTTCGGTGTGGGACACCGGCGGGGCCTGCTTCGCCTGTTCGAGGCGCCCGCCGTCTACTCTGCCGCTTGCGCGAGCGGCACCACCGCCACGAAGGCGCGGCCGCGCTTGGTCTGGAACTCCACGCGACCCTCGGTCAGCGCGAACAGGGTGTGATCCTTGCCCATGCCGACATTGGTGCCGGGGTGCCACTTGGTGCCGCGCTGGCGCACGATGATGTTGCCCGGAATCACGGCTTCCGAGCCGAACTTCTTCACGCCGAGGCGCTGGCCGGCCGAGTCGCGGCCGTTGCGGGACGAGCCGCCTGCTTTTTTGTGTGCCATGGTTCAGTCTTTCGAATGACGTGGGATAGGAACGTGCGGATCGCGTGGGGGCGGGGTCGCCCTTACGCGCTCTTCGAACCGGCCGAGAGGCCGGTGATGCGCACGACCGTGTGGTGCTGGCGGTGGCCGCGCTTGCGCCGCGAGTTCTGCCGGCGGCGCTTCTTGAAGGCGATGACCTTCTTGTCGCGACCGTGGGAGACGATCTCGCCGGTGACGCTGAAGCCCGACAGGAGCGGCGCGCCGACCTGGGTCGCGTCGCCGTCGGTGAACAGCAGGACCTCGCCGAAGGTCACGGCGGAGCCTTCGTCGCCTTCGAGGCTGGCGATGGTGATGGTGTCGTTCTCGGCAACGCGATATTGCTTGCCGCCCGTCTTGATGACTGCGAACATCGTCTCTCTCGTGGTTCGAACGGCCTCCGGGACGCGCCCTGGACCGACTTCTTATGCATTCGTCGCGATCCGCCCGAAGGGCCGCCGCAACGCGAAACGCACGGCCTTCTGCGAGGAAGCCGCGCGTTGTGCCCGGTGGATAGGGGATCGGCACGCGATCTGTCAAGGATTTGCGGGGGCGAATGCTTGCCCGCATTGGCCTCGAAGAGCGCGCGCCGCGAGCGCTTCCGAGCCGAGGTGGCGACGCCGGGCGGGAGCGGCGCCCCTCGGGCGTCAGCGCATCGCCTGGATGATCGCCGGGCTGATGATCACCACGAACAGCACCGGCAGGAAGAACAGGATCATCGGCACGGTCAGCTTCGGCGGCAGCGAGGCCGCTTTCTTCTCGGCCTCGTTCATGCGCTGGTCGCGGCTCTCCTGCGCAAGCACGCGCAGCGCCTGGCCGATCGGGGTGCCGTAGCGCTCGGCCTGGATCAGCGCCGTGACGACGGCCTTCACCGGCTCGAGGCCGACGCGCATCGCGAGGTTCTCGTAGGCCTGCCGGCGATCGGGCAGGAACGACATCTCGGCGGTCATCAGGGCGAGCTCCTCCGCCAGCACCACCGAGGTGGCGGCGATCTCGGTGCTCACCTTCCGGAAGGCGTGCTCGATCGCCATGCCCGATTCGACGCAGATCAGCGTCAGGTCGAGGGCATCGGGCCAGGCGAGCTTGATCTCGGCCTTGCGCTTGTTCGACTTGTTGACGAGGTAGAGTTCCGGCGCCTTGATGCCTCCGTAGGCGCAGGCGATGACGATGCCGAGGCGCATCAGGTAGGGCTGGTCCAGCGCCTCCAGCACGAACAGGTAGAACAGCGAGCCCAGCGTCGCCGAGATCGGCATGACGAGGCGGAAGAACAGGAACGTGGTCTCGGATTGCTGGCCGCGATAGCCGGCCATCAGGAGCTTGCGCTTGGCCGTGTCGGTGCCGAGCCAGCGGCGCAGGTCGAACCGCTCGACGACCTGCTTCATGTAGGCCTTGGGCTCGATCCGCAGCGTCGCCTTGGTGTTGAGGCGCTCGCGTTCCCGCCGCCGGATGATCTCGCGCTCGTCGCTGACGAGCTTCATCCGCTTGCCGAGGTTGTCGCTCTCGAGGAACGGCTGCGCCACGGCGAAGGCCGTCGCCGCCACGGCGACCGCGGTCAGCGCGATGCCCATGGTGCGCGGGTCGAAGACCTTATCGGCGATGAGGTCGATCATGGCGATGGGCTTCCGCGAAAGGGCCGTCGGGCTTCGGGTGACGACCGGATGTGATCGAGCCCGGCACGGCGCGATCCGGGCTGCCGGACGGCGCGGGCCGCAGGCGGGCTCAGATGTCGAACGCGATCATCTTCTTGATGGTGAGGATGCCGATGCTCATCCAGATCGCCGAGCCCAGCAGCGCGAGCTTGCCGAAATTGGTGGTCCAGAGGATCGAGATGTAATCCGGGCTGGTGAAGTAGGTGATGCCCGCGACGAAGAACGGTAGCGCGGCGATGATGCCGGCGGAGGACTTGGCCTCCATGCTCATCGCCTGGACCTTGCCGGCCATCTTCCGACGCTCGCGCAGCACCCGCGACAGGTTGGAGAGCGCCTCGGAGAGGTTGCCGCCCGATTGCTGCTGGATGTTGATCACGATCGCGAAGAAGTTCACCTCCTGCACCGGGACCCGCTCGTAGAGGCGCGAGACCGCCTCGCCGAGCGACAGGCCCAACGCCTGGGTCTCGATGACGACCCGGAACTCCGAGCGCACCGGCTCCTCGGCCTCGCGGGAGACCATGCGGAAGCAGTCGCTGACGGGGATGCCGGTTCGGATGCCGCGCACCACCACGTCGACGGCGTTGGGCAGCTCCTTCGTGAAGTTCGCGATGCGGCGCTTGCGCAGGTGGCGCAGCAGCAGCATCGGCACGCCGAGGCCGCCGACGAAGGTCCCCCCCAGCCCGGCGATCGGGCTCGCGGTGATCATGAGCACGAGCAGGCCGACCACCACCGCGAGGCCGGCGGAGATCATCCAGTAGGTCCGCTCCGACCACGCCAGGCCGGCCCGCGCGATCTTGAGCTCGAGGGTCACCTTGGCGGCGCCCTTGGCCTTGGCCTCGATCTCGCCGAGCGTCTTCGCGACCTGCTCGCGCCGGTTCACGGTGACGCCGCGGATCGCGTTGCCGGCGGCCGAGGCGCTGATCGTCCTGAGGCGCTGCGTCGCCCGCCGCTCGCCCATCAGCAGCGGCATCAGGAAGACGTAGCCGAGGGCGAGCGTGGTCACGAAGACCAGCCCGACGGCGAGCGGGACGTTCGCGGCGGCGTTCACAGCGCACCCGACGCCTCGGCGGCGGCGTCGAGCGCCTCGCCGAGTTGCCGCTCCAGCCCGTAGTAGCGCGCCCGCTCCCAGAATTTCGGCCGGCCGACGCCGGTGGAGCGATGGCGCCCGATCAGCTTGCCGTTGGCATCCTCGCCGACGATGTCGAACAGGAAGACGTCCTGGGTGGTGATGACGTCGCCCTCCATCCCGAGCACCTCGGTGATGTGGGTGATGCGGCGCGAGCCGTCGCGCAGGCGGGTGGCCTGCACCACGACGTCGATCGAGCCGCAGATCATCTCGCGCAGCGTCTTGGAGGGGAGGGTGAAGCCGCCCATCGAGATCATCGACTCGATGCGCGACAGGCACTCGCGCGGGGAGTTGGCGTGCAGCGTTCCCATCGAGCCGTCGTGGCCGGTGTTCATCGCCTGCAGCAGGTCGAACGCCTCCGGCCCGCGCACCTCGCCGACGATGATCCGCTCCGGCCGCATGCGCAGGCAATTCTTGACGAGGTCGCGCATGGTGACCTGGCCCTGGCCCTCCATGTTGGGCGGACGCGTCTCCAGGCGCACCACGTGCGGCTGCTGAAGCTGCAGCTCCGCCGCGTCCTCGCAGGTGATGACGCGCTCGTCGTGCTCGATGAAGGCGGTGAGGCAGTTCAGCAGGGTGGTCTTGCCCGAGCCGGTGCCGCCGGAGATGACGATGTTGCAGCGCGACCGGCCGATGATCTTCAGGATCTCCGCCCCCTCCGGCGAGATCGCGCCGAAGCGTACGAGCTGGTCGAGGGTGAGCTTGTCCTTCTTGAACTTTCGGATGGTCAGGGCCGGGCCGTCGATGGCCAGCGGCGGCGCGATGACGTTGACGCGGGAGCCGTCCGGAAGGCGCGCGTCGCAGATCGGCGAGGCGTCGTCGACCCGGCGCCCGACCTGGCTGACGATGCGCTGGCAGATGTTCATCAGCTGCTGGTTGTCGCGGAAGCGCACGTTGGTGAGCTGGATCTTGCCGTTCACCTCGATGAAGGCGCGGTTGGCGCCGTTGATCATGATGTCGGCGATGTCGTCGCGGGCGAGCAGCGGCTCCAGCGGGCCGTAGCCGAGCACGTCGTTGCAGATGTCGTCGAGCAGCTCCTCCTGCTCGGCGATCGACAGCACGATGTTCTTGAGGCCGATGATCTCCGAGACGATGTCGCGGATTTCCTCGCGCGCCGCATCGGGCTCGAGGCGCGAGAGCTGCGCGAGGTCGATCGCCTCGATCAGCGCGCCGAAGATCATGCTCTTGGTGCGGTAGTAATCCTCCGAGCGCGGGTTGTCCTGCGCCACCACGGCGGGCGACGCATCCATGCGTTTGCCGGCCACGTTCTCCTGCACCAGCACCGGCGCGGTCGCGCGCAGGGCGGCCGGCGGCGGTGCTGCAGCCGGCGCCGCCGCGGTACCCTGCCTCCTACCGAACATGGGACGAATCCTCGGATCGCGTCGGAAAGGACGGGCGCGCAGACGTCCGCGCGCATCTGGCTGCGAGCCGCGCGTGGGCCGCATCGCCCGCCGGGGAGGGCACGGCGGCCCGCGAGAGCGCCGGCATCAGGACGCCTTCCGGCGCGCGAGCTTCGCGAGGAGCGGCTCGAGCAGGTTGGGGCGGGCGCGCTTCGCCTCCGGCCGTCCCAGCATCGCCGCGGCGAGGTCGGCGAAGATCTCGGCGGCCTTCGAGCCGGCCTGCACCTCCGCGATCATCTGGCCGTTGTTGGCGGCGGTGCCGAACAGCGCCGGGTCGAACGGGATGCTGGCGACGAGCGGCGATTCCAGCGCCTTGGTGAAATCCGCCGCGCCGATCTCGGGACGCTTGGGCACCCCGACGCCGTTCAGGATCACCCGGGGCCGCGCATCGTTGGGCCGGCCCTGCTGCAGCGCGCCGAGCAGGTTCTTGGCGTTGCGCAGGCTGGCGAGATCGGGGCCGGCGACGATCAGGATCTCGTCGGCCCCGGTCAGCACCCGCTTCGACCAGGCGCACCACTGGTGCGGCACGTCGAGGACGATGCAGGGCACGGCCGCACGCAGGTGGTCGATCAGCGCGTCGAAGGCCGGCTCGGACAGGTCGATGGTGCGGTCGAGGCTCGCCGGCGCCGAGAGCAGGCTGAGCTGGTCGCTGCACTTCGAGAGCAGGCGCTCGACCAGCGCCGAATCGAGGCGCTCGGGCGCGAACACCGCCTCGGCGACGCCCTGGGGCGGATCCTGGTTGAAGTTGAGCGAAGCGGTGCCGAAGGCGATGTCGAGGTCGGCGATCACCGTCTGCGCGCCCTGGCCGCGGGCGATCGACCAGGCGAGGTTGTGGGCGACCGTCGAGGCGCCGATGCCGCCCTTGACGCCGTAGACCGCGATGGTCCGCCCGACCGGCTTGACCCCGGGGGCGGCGAACAGGTCCGAGAGCGAGGCGATCAGCGTCAGCGGCTCGACCGGCGCCATCAGGTAGTCGCTGACGCCGCGCTGGATGAACTGGCGATACAGCGTCACGTCGTTGACGTGCCCGATGACGAGCACCCGGGTGCCGGCGTCGCAGACTTCGGCGAGGGCGTCGAGGCATTCCATCGGCCGGGATTTCGGACCCTGCGTCTCGATGATGATGACGTTGGGGGTCGGCGCGTGGCGGTAGGCTTCGACCGCGGCCGCGCCGCCCCCCATCTGGACCTTGAGGTGGGCCTTCTGCATGCGCCGGTCCGTCCCGGCGCTCTCGATCATCGCAGCGGTCTCCGCGACCTCGCAGAACGCCTGGATCGTGATCCGGGGCACCGGGGCGATCATCCGCTCAGATGTCTCGGGGTGGTCCGCCATGACGAGGCCTTCGGGTTCGGGTTCTTGAGTCTGGGATCTAGGTCTTAAGTCTTAACGTTTGGGTCTCTGGGTCGGCGGAGCCGGGGCGTGGCGCCGCGCGGCGGCTCACTCGCTGACCGAGGACTTCACGCTCGTCTTGCCATCCTGGCGCCAGGCGGTTGACGGATCCTTGCCCTCGCGAAGCTGGCCGATGTCCTTGACCCGGCGGATCGTGTCGATGCGACCCTCGGGACGCCCGCGCACCAGGTCGACCGGGTCGGCGACCTGGGCGGCGATCGTCGCCTGGGTGGAGCAGCCGAGGTTCCACGACGGCTGATTGCGGAAGTTCGCGATCGGGCTGCTCTCGCCGAGGTCCTGGGGCCACAGCCCGCACTTGTCGGCGACGCGCGCCTCCATGCGGTGGAAGCTGAGGCGGATCGGGCTGGCGAGGCCGGGATCGGCGACCGGGTAGCCGGAGACCACGATCTCGCGCGCCGGCACGCCGCCCTCGGCGCCGAGCCGGCGGATGGCGGCGGCGGTGCGCTCGACGCCGGCGCCGACGGAAGGGGCCACCCCGCGCGGCAGGTCGATCACGAGGCTGCCGCGGCCGTAGCGGCGATATTCCAGCAGGAACGCGTCGATGTCGGCGGCCTGCCGCGGGTCGAGGTGCCCGACCCCGGTGACGAACACGTCGAGGACGCGGCTGCCGTCGGCGAGCACGATCGGATGGCGGGCGCGATAGTCGGCGGGCGCGATCGAGCCGGTGACGGCACGGTCGGAATGGCAGGCGCCGAGCGAGCCGCCGACGGAGGCGGCGAGCATGGCGAGGGCCAGGGTGCGTCGGGCGGGGGAGGGC
>NZ_VRVH01000450.1:0-2669 GCF_008040095.1 Methylobacterium sp. WL6
GCGCGATCCGCCCGGTCCCGTCGAGGATCAGCGCGGCCGCGAGCGCCGCCGCGGGCAGGAGGTTGGCGGCCGGATCGCGCCACGCGGAAAAGCCCGCAAGGGCGAGCAGCGTCGCCCAGGCCGCCACGTGGGCAAGCGCCGCTGCCGAGAGCCGAACGTCCCCCCCGCGCCGAAGCGACCTCAGATGGCACACCCACGCTTCGACCATGCCGGCCCCGTTCCTGCCGCCCGCCGCGACGTACTCCGCCGCAATTGACGGGAATTCTTCCGGCAACTACCACGTTGAATGACGCATCGAAAAGCGGCTTCGAGCCGTCTAGACCCGAGCTAGACCGAACTCGAGCGCCGCTGAAGAGGGCAATTAGGGACGATGTACAAGGCCGAGACGCGCGGAATCAGCGTGACCGTCAATCCGCGCTTCGTCGAGGAGGAATCCTCGCCGGGAGAGAGCCGGTACTTCTTCGCCTACACCGTCGAGATCGTGAACAACGGCGCCGAGCAGGTGCAGCTCCGCTCCCGCCATTGGCGCATCATCGACGGGCGCGGCGAGTGCCAGGAGGTGCGCGGCGCCGGCGTCGTCGGCAAGCAGCCGGTGCTGGAGCCGGGCGAGTCGTTCTGCTACACCAGCGGCTGCCCGCTCACCACGCCGGACGGGCTGATGGCGGGGAGCTACACCATGGCCACGGTCGCGGGCGAGAGCTTCGAGGCCGAGATCCCGGCCTTCTCGCTCGACAGCCCGCATATCCGCCGCAGCCTGCACTGATTCGAGCCGGGCAGGCCGGCGGCCCGCCCAGGACACCAAGCGATGCCCGGTTCCGGCGAGCGGCTGACCCCGCTCGACATCCTCGCCCACCTCGTCGGCTTCGACACCGAAAGCTCGAAGCCGAATCTCGACCTGATCGACTGGGTCGCCGCCTATCTCGACGGCTGGGGCGTCCCCCACCTCCGCATCCCGAACGCGGCGGGCGACCGCGCCGCGCTCTTCGCCACGATCGGCCCGCAGGTCGACGGCGGCGTCGTGCTGTCGGGGCACACCGACGTCGTCCCGGTCGCGGGACAGGCCTGGACCGCCGACCCGTTCACCCTGCGCGTCGCCGACGGCCGGGCCTACGGCCGCGGCGCGGTCGACATGAAGGGGTTCTGCGCCACCGCCCTGGCGCTGGTGCCGGACTGCCTCGCGGCCGGCCTCAAGCGCCCGATCCACATCCTGCTCTCCTACGACGAGGAGACCACCTGCCTCGGCGTGATGGACGCGATCGCCCGCTTCGGCGTCGACCTGCCGCGGCCGGGCGCGGTGATCGTCGGCGAGCCGACCGACCTCGAGGTCGCCGATGCGCACAAGAGCATCGTCACCTTCCACACCACGGTGCACGGCCACGAGGCGCATTCGGCCAAGCCGATGCTCGGGGCCAACGCCGTGATGGCGGCCTGCGACCTCGTCTCCGGGCTGAACGCCATCGCCGACCGGATGATCGCCCGGGGCGACGCGTCGGGCCGGTTCGATCCGCCCAGCACCACCGTGCATGTCGGCACGATCCACGGCGGCACCGCCCGCAACATCCTGCCCAAGGAATGCGCCTTCCACTGGGAGTTCCGCGGCCTGCCCGACCTCGACATGGCCGAGATCCCGCGCCTGTTCCAGGCCAAGGCCGAGGCGGTGACCCGCGAGCGCCTGAACCGCTACGGCGCGTTCGGCCGGATCGAGACCGTCGAGGAGATCGCGATCCCCGGCCTGCTGCCGGAGCCCGGCTCCGAGGCCGAGCGGCTGGCGCTGCGGCTGGCCAACCGCAACCGCACCGTGTCGATGCCCTACGCCACCGAGGCCGGGCGCTTCCAGCAGGCGGGCATCCCGACCGTGGTCTGCGGGCCGGGCTCGATCGACCAGGCCCACCAGCCGGACGAGTTCATCACGCTGGCCGCGCTCGGCCAGGGCGAGGCGTTCCTCCGCCGCTTGATCGAGGCCTGCGCCGCATGAACGAGACCGTCCCCGACAGGGTCAAGCTCCGCCCGCTGGAGCGCGAGGACCTGATGTTCGTGCATCAGCTCAACAACAACGACAGCATCATGCGCTACTGGTTCGAGGAGGCCTACGAGTCCTTCGCCGAGCTGGCGCAGCTCTACGAGCGCAACATCCACAACCAGACCGAGCGGCGCTTCATCATCGCGACGCTGAACGGGCATCCGGCCGGCCTCGTCGAGCTCGTTGAGATCAACCACCTGCACCGGCGCTGCGAGTTCCAGATCGCGATCCATCCGGGCTTCCAGGGCCGGGGCTTCGCCCGCCAGGCGACGCGGATCGCGATGGACTACGCCTTCAGCGTGCTCAACATCCACAAGCTCTACCTGCACGTGGACAAGGACAATGCCCGCGCCGTGCGGATCTACGAGAGCTGCGGCTTCCGCCCCGAGGGCATCCTGCGGGACGAGTTCTTCATGAACGGCCGCTACCGCGATGCCGTGCGGATGTGCCTGTTCCAGCCGGAATACCTCGCCGGCCGCCATGCCGTCGACATCGCCGAGCCGGTGCTCAAGAGCTGACCGGCGCGGCGGGTCGGGGAGGCGCCGTCGCTGGCCCCTCCCCGTTCGCACGACTGGACCGATCAATTGCGACCGGCGCCGCCCCCGTCGCGGCCGCCGCGGGTGGCGGCACCCGCGCCGCCGCGCTCGGG
>NZ_VRVH01000451.1:0-2665 GCF_008040095.1 Methylobacterium sp. WL6
GGTGCCGAAGACCCCCGTGCCGACGCGCGATCCCGAGGCCTGCCGCGCCGAGGCGACGGCGCTCGTCGGCGGAACCAGCCTGCGCTTCCCGCCCGGCTCGGGCGCGCTCGCGCCGATCTTCTATCCGGTGCTCGATCGTCTCGCCGATCTCGCCAAAAGCTGCCCCGCGCTGCGCATCGCGGTCGCCGGCCACGGCGATCCGGCCAAGCCCGCGCCCGCTCCGCCCGAGGCGAAGGTCGCCGACGCGTCCGGGGCGCAGGCAGGGGCCAAGCCCGATCCGGCCAAGGTCGATGCCACGAAGCCCGACGCCAAGGCATCGGACAAGAAGGCCGCGCCGGCGTCCAAGGATGCCAAGCCTGCCAAGGATGCCAAGCCGAGGGATGCCAAGCCGAAGGACGCCAAGCCCAGGGAGGCGACCGAAGCGCCCGAGCCCGACCTGGCGCGGCTGCGCGCCGGGGTGGTTGTCGAGTACCTGCTCCAGGCCGGCGCCGGCGTCGATCAGCTCAGCATCGCGGACAAACCCTCGGACCGGCCGGGCATCGCCTTCGCCGTGCTGCCCTGACCGTCAAGAGGCCGTTCGCCCGTGATGCTTCTCCTCGCCGGCCTGTGGCCGGGATCGCTCGCCGCCCTGGTGCTTGGGCTCGGCGTCGGCCGGCTCGCCGGGCCGCCGGCCAGCCCCGCGATTCCCGCCGCGCTCGGAATCGCGACCCTGGTGCTGGCCGGCATCGCCCTCGCGGGGATCGTGCCCGGCACCGCCGGGTTCTGGCTCGAGAGCGCGGTCGCGATGCTGGCGCCCTACCTCGCCGGCTGCGCGCTCGGCGCGCTCGCCCGGCGCCTCGCGGGGGTGCGACCGAGCGAGCCCCCCACAACCTGAAGCCGGCGCGGAACCGAGGCGCCCCGGTCCGGCGTTGCCCCTCCAGAGAGAGCCTTCGGGCTCACCGGAGACACGCAACGGACCCCAAACCATGAGACTCGATCGCTCCGCCCGCCGTCGCCTCACCCTGCGCCCGCGCGCCGGCCTCGCCGCCACCGCGCTCCTCGCCGCCGGCCTCGCCGGCTCCGGTGCGCTCGCAATGCTCGGCGACTTCGTCGAGCCGGCGCGCGCGCAGTCGGCGGCCAGCCGCATCGACCAGCCCACCGCCGCGACCCTGCCGGACGCCGAAGGGCGGCCGAACGGGACCGTCCCCTCGGCCCGCGCCCTCGCGCCCGGCACCGACGTGATGGACACCGGCACCGTCGGCGCCGCGCGGATGAACCCGAAAGCGAACCTGCCCGACGCCACGCGCTCCGCCCGCTAGGCACGACGCAACCTCGGCCCGGCCCCCGCCGTTGATCGGCGGGGGCTTTTTCGTGCGCTCCGTCCATCCTGATTGAAGGAAACCACCATGGGTCTGCTCGATTCGGTGATCGGCGGCGTGCTCGGGCAGGTGCTCGGCGGCGGACGCGGCGGCAACCCAGGGGGCGCGGCCGGCGGCGCGATGTCGCCGATCGTGAAGGCGCTGCTGATGCTGCTGCTCGCCAAGGGCGCGAGCGGCGGCTTGGGCGGCGCCCTCGGCGACGTGTTCGGCGGCGGCCAGCGCCGGCCGGAACCCGGCCCGGACACCGAACGCTCCGGCGGCGCCGGCCCCTACGGCCGCGATCCGGGCCACTCCGCCGACGATTCCGCGCAGGATCCCGGCGACATCGGCGGCTTCGACCAGCAGGGCGGCCGCCGCGACGCGCCGCTGCCGCCCGGCGATTTCAGCGACCTGTCCGGCATGCTGGACGGCCCCGGCGACCAAGCCAATGTTCCTCAATCAGGAAACGTTTCACATGAAACATCGGGTCAGGTCGGCGGGCTCGACGGCCTCGTCGACCGCTTCCGGCAGGGCGGCCTCGGCGACGTGATCGACTCATGGATCGGCCACGGCAGCAACCGCAGCATCGAGCCCCAGGACCTCGCCCGCGCGCTCGGCCCCGACACCCTCGGCGCGCTCCAGAGCCAGACCGGGATGGACCGGGACTCGCTGCTGTCGCAGCTGTCTCAAGTGCTGCCGGAGGTGGTGCACGGGCTCACGCCGCAGGGGCGCGTGCCGGATGCGGGTGAGCGGCGGGGGTGGTAGACCGCGAAATAAACAGAGGCGCTAAATGATCCGAATTTACTGCCATACATTTAAGAGCTGGCCGAAAATTTGGATCCACTAACTTGACTGCGTCAAGATCAGAGGTAAAATACAAGCACATATTTCACCGCGTAATTGTCGCATAAATTTCATCAGGCAATTCTGTCGACAATAGCGTCTTTGCTTCGAAGATAAGAAGCTCAAGAATTCTTGCTAATGACCTTCTGCAGGAATTATCCAACGTAACGCAAGGAGATTTTGATCTGGAGCGTGACGTAGATGAATTTGGTTTATATCGGATCCGAACTTCATATGATCGTTATAAGATTGCTTAACAGGCGGAACTGGGAAGTACACCAGCGTTTTTCGTCAATCAAAAGGGTAGTCACGATACCCAGTTTCTACTGGACGACCCTTATGCGCTGTTCCCAACCGATCTAAGACCCTGTTTCATAAAGCTCGGGCGATCCGTCTGACGAGGATCATGGCTGCGGCGAGGACGAAGAAGGCGAGCGCAGAGGACGGGGTAGCCTCGTGGTCGCGAGCCAACCTGCGGCAGCGGG
>NZ_VRVH01000452.1:0-2658 GCF_008040095.1 Methylobacterium sp. WL6
CTCCAGGGCGGCGAGCCAGCGGCCGTAATCGGCCGGCGCCTCCGGGCCGTCGGCCGGGCGGATCGCGGCGCCGAGCGCGTCGGCCCACTCGGCCCCGGTGAACAGCCCCGAATCCTGCAGCGCGACCACCATCGCGAAGACCTGCGCCTCCCAGGGTGCCGAGAACGGGGCGACGGGCTCGCTCACGCGGCCCCGCCCGCGATGTAGCGCTCGAACACCGCGACGGTGACGCGCCCGTTCGGGTCGGCATCCTCGCCCCAGAGCTCGGCGGCCGGGAAGGCCACGGTGTAGAGCCAGTCCGGGTGCTCGCCCTGCCCGTAGGCGTTGGTGTCGGGCAGGACGAAGGCGCCGTGGACCCGCAGCACCGTGCCGCTTTTGGCCCGGACGTAGCGCGGCAGGCGGGTGTGGGTCGGCGGGTGGATGTTGCGCATCGTCACCGCGTCGCCGACCGCGAAGCGCGCCGGCGCGGGCGCGGGCCGGTCGCTCGGGAAGCCGGCGCGGTAGCGCGGCTCCAGGATGTCGGCGGTGAGCACCCGCGCCACCGGCGCCGGATCGGGATCGGCGACGCCGCGGGCGATCTCCTCGGGCCGCGCGAGGTTATGCGCGGCGAGCTGGCGCTCGAGGGCGTCGAGCCAGATCGCGTAGTAGCTGGCGGTCAGGTAGTCGGCCGGCGGCATCGACTCGCGGGCGGCGCGGCTGCCGTCGAGGGTCCAGGCACCGGTGAAGCCCATCGCCATGGCGAGCGCGAAGACGCGCTTCTCCCAATTGGCGTGGAACACCGGCTCGTTCGGCTCGGGGGCGACCGGGCCGAGGCCGTGCATCCCGCCGAGGTCCTGGCCGCCGTTCATGCCGGGACGCCCGGCAGGCCGGTGCCGATCATCGCGTCGCGGGTGACGAGGCCGGCGAGGCGGCGCTCGTCGAAGGCCTCGGTGCCGGCGGGCCGCATCGGCAGCACCATGTAGCGCAGCTCGGCGGTCGAATCCCACACGGTGATCCGCGTCGTCTCGGGCAGGCGCACCCCGAACTCGGCGAGCACGCCGCGCGGGTCGATCACGGCGCGGGCGCGATAGGGCGGCGCCTTGTACCAGACCGGCGGCAGGCCGAGCACCGGCCAGGGGTAGCAGGAGCACAGGGTGCAGACGACGAGGTTGTGCGCGTCCGGCGTGTTCTCGACCACCACCATGTGCTCGCCGCCGCGCCCGCCGATCCCGAGCTCGGCGATCGCCGGCGTGGCGTCGGCCAGCAGCCGCGCGCGATAGGCCGGATCGACCCAGGCGCGGGCCACCACCTGCGCCCCGAGATGGGGCCCGACCCGGGTCTCGTAGCGCTCGACCAGCGCGTCGAGCGCCGCCGGCTCGACGTAGCCCTTCTGCACCAGGATCGATTCCAGCGCCCGCACCCGCGCCTCGACGGGGGACAGCGCGCCGTGGTCGTGCCCGTGCTGGTGCCCGTGGTCGTGATCCGGGTCGTCGTGACGATGGGCCATCCGCGCCGCCGCCCGCCTCAGGCCAGGTCGAGCGAGCGCTCGAAGGCGGCCGCGTTCGAGGCGTGGCCCTTCGGGTCGGTCACGACGATGTCCTTGAAGCCGCGCCGGGCCAGCTCCCAGGTCTTCTCCAGGGCCTGGTCGGCGGTCCCGCACGCGAACGTCGCGGGGCGCCCCGCATGGTCGTTCGCCTTCACAGTGTACACGGCACGTCCTCCCGATCGCTCGAATCGACCATACCCGGATGTGGCGTCGGCCGCGAGGATCGGGAAGGGGTTCGGTGAATCGGGTGCAGCGCGGCGCGGATTTTGCCCGCCGCGGAACGCGGCGGGCGGCGGCCGGACCCTCGGGCGGGGTGGACGGTCCGCGTCCGAACTTTGCGGAACCTCGGACGGTCCGCCGACCGGTAGCCCGGCACGTCAGGCTGGGTCGGGCGGAAAGCAGCCGTCGCGATGACGTTGCTATGCGTTCGGGGTAGAAGCACTGTGATACATCCCCTTTCGAACTCCCGGGCGTGGTCGGCCGCTTTGATCCTTGCGTGGCTGAGCCTTGTGATATCGTCGGCCCTCCCCTCTAAATCGGAGGCATCGCCCTATCGTCTCAAGCATCTGTTCTACGGATGCTGGACCCGTAAGGCGACGCATCGCGAACGCTCGCGCTGGCAGACCTCATTCTCGACGTGGTGCTTCGAACACGGTCGAATGCTCGGCGGCTTGACGTTCGATGCAGGCGACGGCTGGGACTACTGCGAACGCTGGCATCCGCACGGGCAGCGGCTCGCGGTTTCTGGTACCCATGACGACGACAGGGCTTGCCTCTACGCCTTCTCGGAGGACCGAGAGACGCTGATCCTGCGCGATTGTGCGGCGGCCGGAGATTGGCGGCGGGATGACCCGGCGACCGAGGCCCGTAGGGGCGATCGGACATGCCGGACGCAGGGGCGTCCTGAGCCCGAAAAACAACCGTAGAGCTTGATCGGTTTCGCGTCCGCTTCGGGCGACACCGGGCCGTCCGCGTCAAAGCGAGAGGTCGGGGCCCGCTTCCCTCCCACACCGGCCATGGGCCGAACGGGCTCACATCGTCGTCTGGCCGCCAGGCGCCATCGCTCGCGCCACCGGAGCGCGACCGGCCCGGCCTCGGCCGCGTTCTGGCACGGGCGTCGCGCCCCGAGGCCC
>NZ_VRVH01000453.1:0-2657 GCF_008040095.1 Methylobacterium sp. WL6
GCCGTCGACCGCCGGTGCCGGCAGCGTCGGCGCCGCCGCCTCTGCGGTCGGCGGCGCCGTGATCGGGATCGTCTGCGCCCGCTAGAGCGGTTTCGAGCGCGGTGGATCCCGGCTCGCGTGAAGAAGATCAGACCTCACGGAAAACAGAGTCCCCTCCGCGATCCGCAGATCGCGAAGGGGGCGTCGGGAGCCGGTCCCCGATCGCGGATCGCGGAACCGGCCCCCCGCGTCCGGCGTCAGAGCCGGCCGGTGACCAGCAGCACGATCAGGACGATGATCAGGATGCCGCCGAGGCCGAAGCCCGGGCCGCGATAGGCGCCGCCGCCGAGGAAGCCGCCACCACCGAAGGCGAGAATGATCAGGATGATGAGCAGAATGGTGACGAGCGACATGGAAGAAAGTCTCCGCGGGAGCGCACGGGTCGTGAGCTTGACCGTTCAAACGCCGCGACAATCCGTTCCGTTCAAATAATTCGCACGCAAACGTGACGGACGGTTTTGCCGGCTCAAGCGTGCCAGTCCGGCAGCGGCGCGCCGGCTTCGTCCAGCCAGTCCGGCGTCGGCAGGCCGCGCTCGCGCAGGAAGGCGGGGTTGAACAGTTTCGAGGCGTAGCGCGCCGCCCCGTCGCAGAGGATCGTCGCGATGGTGTGGCCGGGGCCGAGCACCCGCGCCAGCCGGATCGCGCCGGCGACGTTGATGCCGGACGAGCCGCCGAGCGACAGCCCCTCCTCCCGCATCAGTCCGAACACGATGTCGAGCGCCTCCGCGTCGGGGATGCGGAAGGCGTGGTCGGGCGCGAACCCCTCGAGGTTCCGGGTGATCCGCCCCTGGCCGATGCCCTCGGTGATCGACGAGCCCTCGGCCTTGAGCGTCCCGGCGGTGTAGTGCGCGTGGAGCGCCGAGCCCTCGGGGTCGGCGAGCGCGATCGCGACCTCGGGGTTGCGCGCCCGCAAGGCGAGCGCCGTCCCGGCGAGCGTGCCCCCGGTGCCGGCGGCGCAGACGAAGCCGTCGAGGGTGCCGCCGGTCTGGTCCCAGATCTCGGGGCCGGTGTGCCGCTCGTGCGCGCCGCGGTTGGCGACGTTGTCGAACTGGTCGGCGAAGAACGCGCCGGCGGGCTCGGTGGCCGCGAGCCGCTCGGCGAGGCGGCGCGCCACGTGGACGTAGTTGTTCGGGTTGGCGTACGGCACCGCCGGCACCTCGACGAGGCGGGCGCCGGCGAGCCGCAGGGTCTGCTTCTTCTCCTCCGACTGGGTGACCGGGATGACGATCACCGTGCGGTAGCCGCGCACGGAGGCCACCAGCGCCAGCCCGATCCCGGTGTTGCCCGCCGTGCCCTCGACGATGGTGCCGCCCGGCCGGATCAGCCCGCGCGCCTCGGCGTCCTCGACGATCGCGCGCGCCGCCCGGTCCTTCACCGAGAGGCCGGGATTGAGGAACTCGGCCTTGCCGAGGATGGTGCAGCCGGTCTCCTCCGACGCCCGGCGCAGCCGGATCAGCGGCGTCCCGCCGATCGCCGCCAGCACGTCGGGGCGGGTGCCCCGCTCCGGATCCGTCGCCACGCCCATCCCGGTGCCTCCGCATCGCGCGCCTCCCGGGGCGCCGCCCTCCGCGATAGATCAGAAGGCGGCCCATCGGAAGCCGGGGGCGGCGCCCCGGCGATCAGGCCAGGCGCGGCGCCTCGATCATCGCGCGGACGCGCTCGGCCATGGCGTCGACGGAGAACGGCTTGGTCACCACCGCCATGCCGGGGGCCATGTGGCCTTCGCCGAGCGCGGCGTTCTCGGCGTAGCCGGTGATGAACAGCACCTTCAAGTCGGGCCGGCGGGCGCGGCCGGCATCGGCCATCTGGCGCCCGTTCATCCCGCCCGGCAGGCCGACATCGGTCACCAGCAGGTCGATGCGCACGTCCGATTGCAGCAGCTTGAGGCCGGCGGCGCTGTCGCTCGCCTCGATCGCGGTGTAGCCGAGATCCTCCAGGATGTCGGCGAGCAGCATCCGCACCGTCGGCTCGTCGTCGACCACCAGCACCGTCTCGCCCTGCCCGGAGCGCGGCCGCGCCGGGCCGGCCGCCACCTTGCCCTCGACCTCGGCGTCGCCGTGGTGGCGGGGCAGGAAGATGCTCACGCGGGTGCCGGCCCCGACCTCCGAGCGGACCCGCACCTCCCCGCCCGACTGCTTGGCGAAGCCGTAGATCATCGAGAGCCCGAGGCCGGTGCCCGCCCCCATCGGCTTCGTCGTGAAGAACGGCTCGAACACCCGGGCGACCACCTCCGGCGGCATGCCGGTGCCGGTGTCGGCCACGCACAGCGCGAGGTATTGCCCCTCCGGCATGTCGTGCTGGCGGGCGGCGCGCGCGTCGAACCGCGCGTTGGTGGTCTCGACCGTGATGCGGCCGCCGTCCGGCATCGCGTCGCGGGCGTTGATGCACAGGTTCAGCAGCGCGTTCTCGAGCTGGGACGCGTCCACCAGGGCGGTCCACAGCCGCGCGCCGGCGGCGACCTCGACCGGGATGCCCGGGCCGACGGTGCGCTGGATCAGCTCGTGCATCCCCGCCACGAGGCGGTTCACGTCGGTGGGCCGGGGATCGAGGGTCTGCCGGCGCGAGAAGGCCAGCAGCCGGTGCGTCAGGGCCGCGGCGCGGCGCGCGGCGCCCTGGGC
>NZ_VRVH01000454.1:0-2654 GCF_008040095.1 Methylobacterium sp. WL6
CGCCATGCCTGTCGAGACCGGGTCGCCGAAGCCGAGGCGACGGGCCCCGCAGCCGCCCCGGCCCCGGCGCCGCCCCCGAGCGCGGCAAGACCCATCCCGGCGCCGTGCCGTCGCCGATGGTCGGCACCGCCTACCTGCGCCCCTCGCCCGAGGCGAAGGCCTTCGTCGAGGTCGGCTCCCGGGTCGAGGTCGGCGACAAGCTGCTGCTGATCGAGGCGATGAAGACCTTCAACGAGATCGTCGCGCCCCGCGCCGGCACGGTGGCCGCGATCTTCGTCGAGGACGGGCAGCCGGTCGAGTACGGCGAAGCCCTGATCGTCATCGAGTAGTCGGGCGCGCCTGTCCCCACCCGAACCGCGCACCCTCCGCTCGAAAGCGCCCCTGCCATGTTCGACAAGATCCTGATCGCCAACCGCGGCGAGATCGCGCTTCGCATCCTCCGGGCGTCGAAGGAGCTCGGCATCAAGACCGTGGCGGTGCACTCGACGGCCGACGCCGACGCGATGCACGTGCGGCTCGCCGACGAGAGCGTCTGCATCGGCCCGCCGGCCGCCCGCGACAGCTACCTCAACATCCCCTCGATCATCGCCGCCTGCGAGATCACCGGCGCCGACGCGGTCCATCCCGGCTACGGCTTCCTCTCGGAGAACGCGCGCTTCGCCGAGGTGCTGGCCCACCACGAGATCGGCTTCATCGGCCCCAAGGCCGAGCACATCCGGATCATGGGCGACAAGATCGAGGCCAAGCGCACCGCGCTCAAGCTCGGCATCCCGTGCGTGCCCGGCTCCGACGGCGGCATCGAGGACCCGGAGGAGGCCAAGCGCGTCGCCGCCGAGATCGGCTACCCGGTGCTGGTCAAGGCGGCGGCCGGCGGCGGCGGGCGCGGCATGAAGGTGGCGCGCTCGGAAGCCGAGCTGAGCCAAGCGCTCGGCATGGCCCGCTCCGAGGCCAAGGCGGCGTTCGGCGACGACGCGGTCTACCTGGAGAAGTACCTCACCAACCCGCGCCACATCGAGGTGCAGGTGCTGGGCGACGGCCGCGGCGGCGCGGTGCACCTGGCCGAGCGCGACTGCTCGCTCCAGCGCCGGCACCAGAAGGTCTGGGAGGAGGGCGGCTCGCCCGCGCTCAACGAGGCGATGCGGGCCGAGATCGGCGAGATCTGCGCCGACGCGATGCGCAAGCTCGGCTACCTCGGCGCCGGCACCGTCGAGTTCCTGTACGAGGACGGGCGGTTCTACTTCATCGAGATGAACACGCGGATCCAGGTGGAGCATCCCGTCACCGAGATGATCACCGGCATCGACCTCGTGATCGAGCAGATCCGGGTCGCGGCCGGCGGCGCCCTGTCGGTGGCGCAGGGCGACATCAAGGTCGAGGGGCACGCCATCGAGTGCCGCATCAACGCCGAGCACCCGGCGACCTTCCGGCCCTCGCCCGGCCTCATCACCTACTACCACCCGCCCGGCGGCCTCGGCGTGCGCGTCGACTCGGCCGCCTTCCAGGGCTACCGCGTGCCGCCGCACTACGATTCGCTGATCGGCAAGCTCATCGTCCACGGCCGCACCCGCAACGAGTGCCTGATGCGCCTGCGCCGGGCGCTCGACGAGTTCGTCATCGACGGCGTCGACACCACGCTGCCGCTGTTCCGCACCCTGGTGCGCAACCCCGACGTCCAGAACGGCGCCTACGACATCCACTGGCTCGAGCATTTCCTGGAGGGGGGCGGCCTCGACGCCTGATCTCGTCGCGGCGGATCGGCGCGAAACCGGTCTTCGGCAGGCCCGTGCGGGGCTCGAGCCGGGCCCGAATCCAGGATCCCGCGGGGATGATCCGGATGCGATGCGGGGCGTCGGCCGGTGGAACCGGAACGGAAGCGCCCGCCGCCCGTTGCTCGGTCCCATCGCACGCCATCGAAACGGATCTCCATGCGCCTCGCATCCCTCGCCCTCGTCGGCGCCCTGATCTCCGGCCCCGCCCTCGCCCAGGATGCCGGCAACGTCGGCCAGCCCTCGCGCGCCGTGCCCCAGGCCGGCCAGACCACCGGCGGCCCGCGCGACACGGCACCCGGCGCCGGCGGCGCGATGACCACCGGCAGCACCGCCATCCGCCCGGCCGGCGAGATGGGCGCGACCCCCGGCGCCGGTGCCGTCGACTCCGCCAAGGGCGGCAACGCCGACCAGACCAACAAGATGGCCCCCAACGCCGGCGCCACCTCGGGCGGCCCCGCCCGCTGAATCGCTCCGCCCGTCGCGGATCGTGAGGCCGGTTCCCGGAAGGGAGCCGGCCTTTTCGTTTTCCCGTCCTTCGCTGCGGCGACCCGGACAGATCGTTCGAGGCGCCGACCGGCCCCCTCTCCCGCACGGGAGAGGGGACCTGCGTTGTTTCCGGCCGCGACGCGGACGCATGACGGCCGGCGCGGTGGGCAGCGCAAGCCCGCCGCACCACCCAGGCTGGACATCCCACCGCCGCCGGACTGGAATGGCCGCATCAGGCGAAGGCCGGCACGGGAGGCGACGATGTCCGATCCGATCGTGATCGCGGGGGCGGCGCGCACGCCGATGGGCGCGTTCCAGGGGGAGCTGGCGCGCGTGGCGGCCCCGGAGCTCGGCGCCGCGGCGATCCGCGCGGCGGTGGCGCGGGCCGGGCTTCCCGCC
>NZ_VRVH01000455.1:0-2636 GCF_008040095.1 Methylobacterium sp. WL6
ACGGGGTGCCGGCCGGCTGGGCCCCCGCCGGCACCCCGTCGAGGGCGGCGAACAGGGTGAGCGCATGGCCTTCCGCGCCGTAGCCCCGGTCCGCGAGCGGTTGGTCGAGCTCCGGCGCGAGGCTGACCACCCGCACGATCGACGGCTGGCCGAGCGCCGCGTATTCGCGCTCGCAAGCCGCGATCGCCGTGGCGGCGGGGCCGCGCGGCCCGCGGGTGGGATTGAGCGAGTTCGTCCGCCGGGTCGGCCCGCCCGAGGCGCGCAGCAGCCATCCGTCGAGGTGATCTTGACGGGTCGCGGGCCATGCGTCGCGGCAGGCCGCTTCCGCCGTCCAAGCGAGGTCGTCGTGCTGTGACATGCCTTGTCCGCGGGCTGCCCGGGGGGCGGTTCCTATCACGGACGGAGGCGGACCCGACCGCCCAGACTCTTAACGTGTGGTTGTATCGACGAAGTCGAAACCGTATGTGAATTGTTGCTCGACGTTTCCGATCCTCATGACACCTTTGGCAGGCCGATGGAATTCGACGGCATCGACGAGAGAGGACATGCGGCGGAAGAGCTGCATGCCGCCCTCCAGGCGTCGGGCGTCGTCGGCACCTGGGACTGGAACCCGGTCACGCGTCGCGTGCGCTACGACCGGGGGGCCGCCGAGCTCCTGGCGGGCGACGCCGCTTTGGCCGGGCGCGAACTCGAGTTCGACGAGGCGGTCGCCGGCATCCACCCCGACGACCTGCCGTGGATGACAACCGAGGTGCAGCGCGCGATGCGCGTCGGCGGCCTCGTGCTGGCGGAGTACCGCGCCGGGATGCTCTCCGGGCAGCCGCGCTGGGTCTTGAGCCGCGGGCGGGTCTTCCACGATCCGCATGGCCGGCCCGTGCGCAGCACCGGCATCCTGATCGACATCACCGAAGGGCGGAAGGCCGAGGCCGGCTACGTGGTGGCCGCGCCGGATCCGGAGCAGGAGGCGCCGCTGCTGCGCGCCGCCGACCTCTGCATCGCGCTGCACGCCGCGGTCGCCGAGAGCGGGTCCGAGGCCCTGCGCGGCATGACCGACCGGCTGCTGTTCCAGATCGGCCGCGAGATCGCGCAGGTCGAGCGCGAGGCCTCCCGGCACTGACGGCGTCGGCCCGGCAGGTCTGCGCTTGGCGGGTCCGCGCCGGGCGGGCTTGACGGCGGCGATGGGGTTTGCGACGCGCCCGGCGATGCCGCGCCCTGCGGCACGCGTCCTGCCTGAGGGCGCGCGTGCCGCGACCAGGAGAGACCCGTGACCACGACGATCGCCAGCGACCAGCTGCTCCACCTCGTCTTCGGCGGCGAGCTCGAGGACATCGAGGGCATCCGGTTCAAGGACCTCGCCGGCCTCGACATCGTCGGCATCTTTCCCGACTACGCCTCGGCCAAGGCGGCGTGGCGCGCCAAGGCGCAGGCCACCGTCGACAGCGCGCAGACCCGGTACTTCGTCGTCCACCTCCACCGCCTGCTGGAGCCGTAGGGCGCCGGCTGTGCAGAGCGCGGGCCGGCGCGGCGCCGGCCATTGTGACGGTTCGACCGCGCTGATAAGAGCCCGATCGACGCGGATGCCGACGGGCCTGTCGATCGGCCGGTCGTTCCAGGTCTTCAGGACGTGTCTCGGCCCGAGACCCCAAATGTTGAGCCCGCAGGCATGAAGTCTTCGATCAAGATCATCGCCGGCAATGCCAGCCGGCCCTTGGCGGAGGCGATCGCCGGATACCTGGAACTGCCGCTCGCCAAGTGCATGGTCCGGCGCTTCGCCGACATGGAGATCTTCGTCGAGATCCAGGAGAACGTGCGCGGCGAGGACGTCTTCATCGTCCAGTCGACCTCCTACCCGGCCAACGACCACCTGATGGAGCTGCTGATCATGATCGACGCCGCGCGTCGGTCCTCGGCGCGGCGCATCACGGCGGTGATCCCGTATTTCGGCTACGCCCGGCAGGACCGGCGCACCTCCGGCCGCACCCCGATCTCGGCCAAGCTCGTCTGCAACCTGATCACCGAGGCCGGCGCCGACCGCGTGCTGACGCTCGACCTCCATGCCGGCCAGATCCAGGGCTTCTTCGACATCCCGACCGACAACCTGTTCGCCGCGCCCGTGATGGTGCGCGACATCAAGGAGCGGCTGACGAGCACCGACCGCATGGTGGTCTCGCCCGACGTCGGCGGCGTGGTCCGCGCCCGCGCGGTCGCCAAGCGCATCGACGCGTCGCTGGCCATCGTCGACAAGCGCCGCGAGCGCGCCGGCGAGTCCGAGGTGATGAACATCATCGGCGACGTCGAGGGCCGTTCCTGCATCCTCGTCGACGACATCGTCGATTCCGGCGGCACCCTCGTCAACGCGGCCGAAGCCCTGCTCAACGCCGGCGCCAAGGAGGTCTCGGCCTACATCACCCACGGGGTGCTCTCGGGCGGCGCGGTCTCGCGCATCGCCGCCTCCCGGATGAAGGAGCTGGTGATCACCGACTCGATCCAGCCGACGCAGGCCGTCAAGCTCGCCCGCAACATCCGCGTCGCGACGATCGCCCCGCTGCTCGGCGAAGCCATCGGCCGGACCGCGACCGAGGCCAGCGTGTCGAGCCTGTTCGACTGACACCCGCGCGTCCTCCCTCCCCCTACCC
>NZ_VRVH01000456.1:0-2626 GCF_008040095.1 Methylobacterium sp. WL6
GCGCCCGGCCGCCCGGAGAGCGGTCCAATGCCGCGTCGGGTGGCGGCGGCCGCGCGGGGCGCCACTTCGGGTCTCGGCGACCGTCCAGCCGGGCTCGAGCGACCCAGGATCCATGGCGACCTACTTCACGGCCGACACGCATTTCGGCGATGCCGACCTCGTCCGGCGCCGGCGCAGCGCCTTCGGGTCGGTCGAGGACCACGACGAGGCGCTGGTCGCGCGCTGGAACGCGCGCGTCGGCGCCGACGACGAGGTCTGGCACCTCGGCGACTTCGCCGCCGAGGCGAGCCGCGCGCATTGCGCCGCGATCTTCCGGCGGCTGAACGGCGTGAAGCGGCTGGTGCGCGGCAACCACGACACCAACCGCGTGCTCGACCTGCCCTGGGCCGAGCCGCCAGTCGACAGCGCCCGCATCAGCGTGATGGATGCCGCCGGTCGCCCGCAGCGCCTGTTCCTGTCGCACTACCCGCATCGCTCGTGGCCGGGCTTCTGGCGCGAGACCCGGCACCTCTACGGCCACACCCACGCCTGCCTGCCCGACACCAGCCGATCCTGCGACGTCGGCGTCGACGCGCAGGATTACCGACCGGTCGACCTCGCCGAGGTGCTCGCCCGCCAGGACGCCGCCGAACAGGCGCCCGAGGAGATGGCGATCCGCGGCCTGCGCTGAGGCGCGCCTGCGCCGGCCCGCCGGCGTCAATCGGCCGGGACGAAGCGCAGCGTGCCCGCGCGCCGGGTCGGCTGGCCGGTGTCGCTGGTGTGGTTGATCCCGTCCATCACCGGAACCTCCGCGAAATCGAACGGGCTGACCCCGTCGAGGCAGGCGACGTTGACCGCGTACAGGGTCCGGTCGGACCGGCGCTGGTGATGGGTGTAGACCCCGCAGCGCGCGCAGAAGAAGTGCTGCGCCGTGCCGGTGTGGAAGCGGTAGCGCGTCAGCGCCGCCTCGCCCTCCAGGATCTCGACCCCGCCCATCGCCGCCATCGCGACGACGGCGCCGCGCATCCGGCAATAGGAGCAGGTGCAGCGGCGGATCGACCGGAAGCCGTCGCCGAGCGTCGCCGAGAACCGGACCGCGCCGCAATGGCACCGGCCCGTCAGGGTCGTCGTGTCGTTCGCCATGTCGCCTCCGTCGTCCACTTCCGATCACGCGCGCGGCCGCGCCGCGGCCTCGGTGGTCCGCCCCGGCCGGATCACCACGCCAGGCACGCCGCGCCGAGGGCGACGGCGAGGCAGGACGCGATCCGGCGCGGGCTCAGTTCCTCGCCGAGAAAGAGCCGTCCGATGAGGGCGGCGTAGACCACGCTGGTCTCGCGCAGGGCCGAGACCGCCCCCATCGCGTCGGACTGCATCGCCCAGATCACGATGCCGTAGGCGAGCAGCGAGACCAGGCCGCCGGCGAGCGCCATCGCGGTCTGCGCGCCGGTATAGGCCGGCGGCGTCCCGCGCATCGCCCAGTAGAGGGGCGGCATGGTCAGGCTCCACAGCAGGAACATGCTCGCCGCGTAGGACAGGCTGTTCCCCGACAGCCGCACCCCGATGCCGTCGACGACGGTGTAGGCCCCGATCAGCGATCCGGTGGTGAGCGCGGCCGGGACGAAGTCCGCCCGCATCCGCCCCTGGAAGGCGAGGGATAGGATGCCGCCCGAGACCAGGACGATGCCGAGGACGGCGACTGCGCCGGGCGTCTCGTGCGCGAACACCGCGGCGCCGAGGGCGACGAGGACGGGCGAGGAGCCGCGCGAGATCGGGTAGGTCTGCCCGAGGTCGCCCGAGCGATAGGTCCGCACCAGGGAGAGGTTATAGGCGGTGTGGATCAGCGCGGAGGCGATCACGTAGGGCCAGCTCGCCGCGTCCGGCCACGGCAGGAGCGCGACCGCGACCGCCGAGACGGCGGCGACGGCGATCATCATCAGGGTCATCGACCACAGCCGGTCGCTGCCGCCGCGCAGCACCGCGTTCCAGCCGGCATGGAGGATCGCGGCGCCGACGACGCAGGCGAGGACGAGCGGGGTCATGCGCGGTCGCCGGGCATGGGCGTCACGACCGCCGCGCCGGCGCGAGCCGGGGCGACAGCGCGAGCATCAGCGGGATCACGGCGAACGCCGTCGCCGCGGCCGCCATCGCCGCCCAGCCGGGCCCGACCGCATCGCCGAGCGGCCCGTAGAGCAGGGGCGTCGCCAGCGCGCTGCCGCCGAGGGTGCAGGTGTAGAACACGGCGAAGGCGCGCTCGACGTGCCCGCCCGGCACGAGCTCCGGCACCGTGCCGTAGAGGACGGAGGAGGTGCCGTTCAGCAGCAGGCCGAGCAGCGGCAGCACGGCGATGGCTGGCGCGAGCGGCAGGGCGACGACGGCGAGGATCGCCGCCGCCGTCCCGGCCTCGGTGGCGATCACGCTCGGCGTCACGCCGAAGCGGGCGCCGAGACGGCCGCACGCCGCCTTGCCCAGCGCGCCGCCGACCGCGACGAGGGCGAACGCGATCCCGACGGTCGCGAGCGCCGCCCCCTTCGCCTGGAGCAGGAACGGCAGGTAGATGAGGAAGGCCGGCCGCGCCGCGTTGTCGAGCATGCCGATCGCCACCAGCAGCCCGAACCCGGCCCGGCCCTCACGCGCGCCGCCGGCCGGG
>NZ_VRVH01000457.1:0-2574 GCF_008040095.1 Methylobacterium sp. WL6
GCCTCGGCGCGCGCGCGCTCGACCGCCTGCTGCCGGGCGCCGAACTCGCCGGCGATGCGGCGGTCGTCCTCCTCCAAGAAGCGGCGCCGCACGAGGCCGCGCACCCGCAGCGCCAGCACCTCGGCATCGGACTTCGAGACCACGTCGTCGGCGCCCGCGGCGTAGGCCTGGACGAGGAAATCCTTGGGGGGGTTGCTGCCGGCGACCCCGACGAGGTGGAACCCGGCGCCGGCCACCCGGACGCCGCGGCGCTGGTCGATGGCCCGGCACAGGGCGAGGCCGTCGAAGGCCGGGCCGAGCAGGTCGACGGTGACGCAGTCGAAGGCCGTCGCCTCGCCCTCGGCGTCGAGGACGGCGAGCGCCTCGTCCGGCCCCGCGCTGACGGTGACGGCGTGGCCGTCCTGGCCGAGCAGGCCTGCGAGGAAGGTGCGGTAGGTGGCGCTGCCGTCGATCACCAGCACGCGCCCGCGCCGGAAGGCGGCGGCCGACGGGGTCTCTGCGCTGCCGGGCGCCACGCTGCCCAGGCGCTCGCGCAGGAGCGCGCGGATGCGCAGGATCAGCAGGTCGCGGTCGCCGGACTTGGCGACGTAGGCGTCGGCGCCGCTCTCGAGGCCCTGGCGCTCGCCGTCGCGGGCGCCGGTGAGCATCAGCAGGGGGAGGGCGCGGGTGCGCAGCGAGAGGCGCAGCTGGCGCGTCAGCTCGTCGCCGTTCATGCCCGGCAGGTGGTAGTCGGCGACGACGAGGTCGGGCAGGCCCTGATTGAGGTGGTCGAGCGCGGCTTCCGCGGTCGGGCAGCGCTCGACCTGGAAGCCGTGGCTCTCCAGCAGCAAGCGAAGCTCCAGCGCCTGCGTCTCCGAATCCTCGACCAGGAGGATGCGGGCGGCCTCCGTCGCCGTGCCGGCGGTGCCGTTCATGCCGGCCGGTCCTGCGAGCCGGCCCCGGGCATGGCGAGCTTGAGGACATGGGCCGAGACGCGGTCGAGAGGCAGGACGGCGCGGGCGGCCTTCAGGCGCACGGCCGCCGCCGGCATGCCGTAGACGACCGCCGTGCTCTCGTGCTCGGCCACCGTCTGCGCGCCGGCGGCATGCATGTCGAGCAGGCCGAGCGCCCCGTCCTCGCCCATGCCGGTGAGCAGAACGCCGAGCCCCGTCGCGCCCGCCTGCCGCGCGACCGAGCGGAACAGCACGGTCGCCGCCGGTCGCTGGCCGGAGACCGGCAGGCTGTCGAGGATGCGCAGGATCCGGCCCGGCCCCAGCTCCAGGTGGCGGTCGCCCGGGGCGACGTAGACCCGGCCGGGCTCGGCCCGCTCGCCGTCGCGGGCGACCGTGACGGGCATCGGCACCACGCCGCCGAGCCAGGCCGCGAACCCGTCCATGAAGGCCGCGCCCATGTGCTGGACCACCAGCACCGGCAGCGGGAACGTCTCGGGCAGCGCCCCGATCACGCGGGCGAGCGCCGGCGGGCCGCCGGTGGAGGCGGCGATCGCCAGGACGGTCGGCGGCAGGTTCGCCGCGGGTGCGGACGCGGCCGCCGCGGTGCGCCCGAGCCACTCGGTGCCGATCGGGCGGCGGCGGATCACCGGGACCTGCGCCATGATGCGCAGCTGGGTGCAGATCTCGCCGGCGACCGCGTCGTAGCCGGCATGGGTCGTCGCCACCGGCTTCTCGACGACGGACAGCGCACCGGCCCGCAGGGCGTTCATCGAGATGCGCAGCGAGGAATCCTCGACCGAATCGGCGATCACCACGATCGGCGTCGGGTGCTCGGACATGATGCGGCGGGTGGTCTCGAGCCCGTCGATGCCGGGCAGGCGGATGTCCATCGAGATCACGTCGGGCCGCACGCTGTCGATCGCCGACAGGGCCTCCTCGCCCGATGCGACGGCGGCGACGCAGGCCAGGCGGGGATCGCGGGAGAGGATGTGGCGCAGCAGCTCGCGCACCACCAGGCTGTCCTCGACCAGCATGACGCGGACCGGCTCGCTCACAACAGCTGCCCGATGGTGTCGAGGAGCTGGCGCTGGTCGAACTTCTGCTTGGTGAGGTAGGCGTCGGCGCCGAGGTCGAGGCCGCGGGCGACGTCGGCCGCGTCGCCCCGCGAGGTCATCAGCACCACCGGCAGGCGCGCGAACCGCGTCTCGGCGCGGATCGCGGCGAGCAGGCCGAAGCCGTCGAGCCGCGGCATCTCCACGTCGGCGAGCACGAGGTCGAACACCTCGATGTCGGCGTGCAGGCGGTCGAGGGCGTCCTGGCCGTCGACGCACACGACCACGCGATAGCCGGCGGCTTCCAAGATGCCCTTCTCCAGGGTGCGGGTGGTGATCGAATCGTCGACGACGAGAATCGTCGCGCGGTGTTTCGAACGTGGCGCCTCCGCCAACGTTCCGCCAGCATCTGCGACCCCGTCGCCCGGCCTCGCCGCCGCGCCGGCGGCACCCGCCCGCGCGGCGAGACCGTCGGGATCGAGCACCAGGGCGGGCACGTCGCCGGGCAGGATGACGGTGCCGGCGACGAGCCCGGACTCGGCGCCGACCGGCGGCGCCGGCAGCACGAGGAGGGTGCGCACGTCGTGGAG
>NZ_VRVH01000458.1:0-2547 GCF_008040095.1 Methylobacterium sp. WL6
CCGCCGGGCTGACGCGGGCGGCCGAGGCGGCGCTGGCGCAGGCCGGCTGCCGCATCGACGTGTTCGCGGACGTGGTCGCCGACCCGCCGAGCCACGTGGTCGAGACCGCGGCGGCCTTCGCGCGGGCGTCGGGCGCGGAGCTGGTGCTCGCGATCGGCGGCGGCTCGGCGCTCGATACCGCCAAGCTCGTGGCCTACCTCGCCCGCTCGGACGACGCCCTGGACGCGATCTACGGCGTCGGCCTCGCCACGGGCGAGCGCCTGCCGCTGATCCTGGTGCCGACCACCGCCGGCACCGGATCGGAGGTGACGCCGATCGCCATCGTCACCACGCCCACGCAAGAGAAGAAGGGCGTCGTCGCCCCGCGCCTGCTGCCCGACTGGGCGGTGCTCGACCCGGAGCTGACGCGGGGCCTGCCCGCCGCCGTCACCGCGGCCACCGGCATCGACGCGATGGTGCACGCGATCGAGGCCTATACCAGCCGCCACCGCAAGAACCCGATCTCCGACGGCCTCGCCCGGCAGGCCCTGGGGCTGCTCGCCTGCCATATCCGGATCGCCTGCACCGACGGCGGCGATGTCGAGGCGCGCTCCGGGATGCTGCTCGGGTCGATGCTCGCTGGCATGGCCTTCGCCAACGCGCCGGTGGCGGCGGTGCACGCGCTCGCCTACCCGATCGGCGCGCTGTTCCACGTGCCGCACGGGCTCTCGAACGCGCTGGTGCTGATGGGCGTGCTGCGCTTCAACCTGCCGGAGGCGCGGGCGCTCTACGCCGAGCTCGCGCCGATCCTCGACCCGGACGCCCGCGACCGGCCGGCGGCGGAGGCGGCCGACCGCTTCGTCGCGGCGCTCGCCGCGATCTGCCGCGATTGCGGCGTCCCGGCCTCGCTCGCGGCGGTCGGCATCGCGGAGACGGACCTCGACCGCCTCGCCGACGACGCGATGAAGCAGACGCGGCTCCTGGTGAACAACCCGCGGACGGTAACCCGCGCCGACGCGCGCGCGATCTACGCCGCGGCGCTGGCGGGCACCGCCTGAGGGCGCCTTCGACGAGGCGATCCCGGCTGTCGCCGACGGCCTTGGCCGCGATCCAGCCACCGCCCTCATCCTGAGGCGCGGCCGCTTCCGTCGCTCTCGCGCTTCGGCCGGTCCTTTTCGGGTCGATGTCCGTATAGGGGGGGCACACAGGAGCGACGCCACCCACCATGCCAGCCATCGAGACGGTCCCGAACCGCGTCGTCGCCGCCGTCCGGCGGTCCTTCCGGCAGTTCCTGGCACTGCCGCTCGCGACGATCGTCGGCTTCGTCGGGCTCAATGCGCTGGTCTACCTCGCCGACCGCTCGTGGTCCGGCGGCGCGGCGCCCACGGGCTTCCGCTGGCTCGGCGCGCTGCTCGGGGACCGCGCCGCGCTCGGCGGCCTGCTCACCACCGTGGCGTCGAGCATCATCACCGTGACGTCGATCACCTTCTCGCTGCTGCTCATCGCCGTGCAGCAGGGCGCGGCCTCGCTCACCGCGCAGGTCACCGACCAGTTCATGGCCCGGCGCACCAACCAGTTCTACTTCGGCTACTTCGTCGGCTTGTCGGTCTTCGTGCTAATGACCCTGGTGACCAACACCGAGTTCCACCGGCCGGTCTTCGGCACGAGCCTGGCGCTGGTGATGACGACCTTCGCCCTCTGCCTCGTCATCGTGATGCTCTACAACACCATCGATCAGATGCGGCCCGAGCGCATCGTCCAGTTCATCCACGCGCAGATCCTCGAGGCCCGCGCCGACGACGAGCGCCTGCTCGCGCGCACCCGCCGGACGCCCCGGCCGGGCTGGGACGTCCGCGCGGTGGTGCGCGCGACCGAGCGCGGCTACGTCGTCGGCCTCGACGCCGACCGGATCCAGGCGGCGATCGCGCGCGCCGCGCCGGACGCCGTCGAGGTTCGGATGCGGGTTCCGGTCGGCACCTTCCGGGCGCTCGGCGACCCGCTCTTCGACATCCGGGCCCGGCCGGGCTTCGTGCTGGAAGCGGAAGCGCGGGAGGCGGTCGAGGCCGCGTGCGGGCGGGCGCTCACCTTCGACGACGGGCGCGACCTCGGGCACGATGCCGGCTACGGCCTGCACCAGCTCGCGACCATCGCCTGGACCTCGGTCTCGACCGCGAAGTCGAACCCCAGCCCCGGCCGCGTCGTGCTCCTGGCTTTGCGCGACATCGTCGCCCGCTGGAGCCCCGGCGAGGTCGACCCGCCGGAGGCACTGGGCGCGCACGTGATCCTGGCCGACCACGCCCCGACCGCGGCCACCGATGCGCTGGAGGCGGTGATCGTCGTCGCCTCGGAATCGATCCAGTGCCAGACCCTCGCCGAGGCGATGGACAGCCTGGCGATCCTGCTCGGCCACGTCGCCGCGCCGACGGCCGACCGCCTCGCCGGCATCGCCCAACGCTCGCTCTCCGCCCTCGGCGAGCACGTGCTGACCCGCGAGCTCGAAGCCGCCCTCGACGGCCTCGCCGCGGCGTTGGCCACGCGCGGCTTCGAGCTCGCGGGTCAGCACGTGCT
>NZ_VRVH01000459.1:0-2545 GCF_008040095.1 Methylobacterium sp. WL6
CGCTGGCGGCGCTGTCGGCCGGCACCGGGGCCGCGGACCGGATCCTCGGCATCGGCCGCGGCCGCCCGGCCGTCCTGCCGGAGCGGGTCGCCTACGAGACGGTCGACCTGCTGGACGAGGCGGCGCTGCACGCCAGCGTCGCCGCGTTCCGCCCGACCGACGTGCTGCACCTGGCCGCGATGGCCTCGGTGCAGCAATCGGCGGATGCGCCGGGGGAGACCTGGCGGGTCAACCTCGTCGGGCTCCTGAACCTCGCCGAGGCGGTGGCGCGATCCGCCCCCGGCGCGGGCTTCCTGTTCGTCAGCTCGGGCGAGGTCTACGGCCGAGCGTTCCTGGCCGGCCGTCCGCTGACCGAGGCGGCGGTGCCCGATCCGCAGGGGCCGTATGCCCGCTCGAAATGGTTCGGCGAGACGATCCTGCGCGACCTGCTGGGCAAGGCGGAGGTGCGGCTGGTGATCCTGCGGCCGTTCAACCAGATCGGGGCCGGCCAGGACGAGCGCTTCGTGGTGCCGTCCTTCGCCGGCCAGATCGCGCGGATCGAGGCCGGGCTGGTGGCGCCGGTGCTGGCGGTGGGCAACCTCGCGGCCGAGCGTGACTTCCTGCCGGTCGGCGACGTGGTGCGGGCCTATGTCGATCTGATCGGGCGCGGCCTGGACATCGCGGACGGGTCGGTGTTCAACGTCGCCTCGGGGCGGCCGCGCAGCATCGCCAGCATGGTGGACGACCTGCGCCGGCACGCGCGGGTGCCGTTCGAGGTCCGGGTCGCAGCCGACCGGATGCGCCCGTCGGAGATCCCGGTGGCGGCCGGCGACGCGACGCGCCTGACGGAGGCCACCGGCTGGACGCCCAAGGCCGACTGGGACGCGGCGCTCGCCGACGTGCTCGAGCATGCCAGGGCGACGCTGGGCCAATCCGCGCGGTAAGAGAATATCGTCGATGATCGGTGAGAGGCGTGGAGAGGCCGTCGTGAGCAGCCTGAAGTTCGGGACGAGCGGCCTGCGCGGCCTGGTGACGGACCTCGTCGGGTGGCCGAGCTACGCCTATGCCGGGGCATTCTTCCGCTCCGTCGGCGCGGCGTGCTGCCCGGGCCGCACCGTGGTGATCGGGCGCGACCTGCGCGACAGCAGCGCCGGCATCGCCGCCACCGTCGCCACCGCCGCCGCCGCGGCGGGCTTTGCGGCGATCGATTGCGGCGCGCTTCCGACGCCGGCCCTGGCGCTCGAGGCGATGCGGCGCGGGGCCTGCGCCCTGATGGTCACCGGCAGCCACATCCCGCAGGACCGCAACGGCCTGAAGTTCTACCGGCCCGACGGCGAGATCACCAAGGCCGACGAGGTCGCGATCCTCGCCGCCCTCGGCGACGTCGCCGCGGCCGGGACCATGGCGGCCCCCGTCGCCGCGACGCCGGACCCGGACGTGATCGACCGCTACCGACGCCGCTACGGCGACGTCTTCCCGCCCGACACCCTGAGCGGGATCCGCGTCGCCGCCTACCAGCAGAGCTCGGTCGCCCGCGACCTGCTCGCCGACCTGCTGGCGGCGTTCGGCGCCGAGGTCACGCCGATCGGCCGCTCGGAGACCTTCGTCCCGATCGACACCGAGGCCCACCGCCCGGAGGACGTCGCCTTCATCGCCGAGGTCATGGCCTCGGGCGACTTCGACGCCCTGGTCACCACCGACGGCGACGCCGACCGGCCGCTGGTCGCGGACGCCGCCGGCGGGATCGTGCGCGGCGACGTGCTCGGCCTGATCACCGCGCGCCATCTCGGCGTCGACGCGGTGGTGGTGCCCGTCACCGCCGGCTCGGCGATCGAGCAGGCCGGCGGGTTCGGGCAGGTGATGCGCACCCGCGTCGGCTCGCCCTTCGTCATCGCCGGCATGGAGCAGGCGCGGCGGGCGGGGGCGAAGGCGGTCGCCGGCTTCGAGGCGAACGGCGGCTTCCTGCTCGGCTCCGACGTCGCGGTCGGCGACAAGGTCCTGCGCGCCCTGCCGACGCGCGACGCGATGCTGCCCATCCTGGCGACGCTGGCCGCATCCCGGCAGGCGGGGCTGGCGCTGGCCGACCTCGTGGCCTCGCTGAACGTCGGCGAGATGGCGAGCGACCGGCTGCCCGACACGCCGGCCGAGCGCAGCGGCGCCCTCCTGCAAAGCCTCGGCGACGCGTCGTTCCGCCGGACCTTCCTGCAGCCGGTCGGCACCCCGGAGGCGGTCGACGCGCAGGACGGGATCCGGATCGCGCTCGGCGGCGGCCGCACGATCCACTTCCGCGCCTCGGGCAACGCCCCCGAGCTGCGGTGCTACACCGAGGCGCCGACCGCCGCGGAAGCCAAGGACCTCCTCGCCTGGGGGCTCGACGCGGCGGCGGCGGCGATGGCGGCGGGAGCCGGACGCGCGTAGCCGTCGCCCCCCCCGGGACTCAAGGGCGCGATGCCGGCCGGTCAGGCGAAGCGGATCGATGCGCCGTGCGTGCGGAAGGTGTTCCGCCCGGCGCGCTTGGCGGCGTAGAGCGCCGCGTCGGCGCGGGCGAAGGCATCCGCCGGCCCGC
>NZ_VRVH01000045.1:0-25100 GCF_008040095.1 Methylobacterium sp. WL6
GGCCCGGCCCGAGCAGCGCGGGCGCCGCGCCCTCGATCCCGTAGATCGCGATGGCGCGCGCCGAGAGCTCGGCCACCAGACCGGTCAGGTCATCGCGATCGAGCGTGAGCCCGGTGAGATCGAGGATCACCGGGCGCCCGGCGAAGAACGCGGGTGCGCGCTGGCGCAGGGCGTCGAGATCGGCGAGCCAATCCTCGATCGGGGGCAGCGGCGCGAGCACGGTCGCCATGAACGAGCGGCCGCGGAAGCGGATCGGCGGACGGGGCGCATCGGGCTTGGGCTGGGTCACGGGGGTCGGCATCTCGCGTGTCGGGCCTGGACCCTGCCTGCATGCGGCGTGCGCGCCCGCGGAGCAATCCTTGCCGGGCGCTTGCCCACGCCCCTTGTCGCCCGCCGATGGTCGCGCACGTTCGAGACGCACCCCGCAATCCCGTCGTCGATAGCAGCTAAACCGTTGGGCGAGAACTGGAATGGTTCTGAAACATAGCGGTTGCGCGGCCGCAGGGCGCCTTGCTACCCCCGGCACGGAACGCCGCCCTTCGAGGGCGTGAAGCCCCGTGGAGTCGGCCCGATGGCACCGCAGAAGGACGCACGCCGCCGTCCGGCCTACCGCCTCGCGGTCGTGGGGCGGATCGTGCTCGCGGTCGCCGGCGGCTACGCGGTGGCGGCGCTGCTGACCGCCCTGCTGTCGTTGACGCTGCCGCTCGTCCGCTCCGAGGCGGTCGCGACGGCGACCATCCTGAGCTTCGCGGTGATGGTCGCCGTGGTGGTCTACGTCTTTGCCGCGCCGACGCTCGGCCGTGCCGCCCTGACGGTCGCCGGGCTCGCGGCCGTCCTCGGCGGCGGGCTCTGGCTCGCCGGCGGCTTCGCCGCGGTCGGTGCCGCATGAGGCAGGGTTTTCGCCAATCGATGGCGTGGCTGCACGCCTGGTCCGGCCTCGTCGTCGGCTGGGTGCTGTTTTGCGTCTTCGTCACCGGCACCGCGAGCTACTACCGGACCGAGATCTCGCAGTGGATGCGGCCGGAGCTCGCCGCGACCGAGAGCGAGCCGGCCCGCTCCGCCGACCTCGCCGCCGCCTACCTGCAGAGGGCGATGCCCGACGCCACCGGCTGGTACATCGAGCTGCCGAAGCCCGAGAAGCCGCTGATCGGCGTGATGTGGTGGAAGAGCCTGGAAGGCCCGTTCCATCAGGCCCTGCTCGATCCCGCCACCGGGACGCCGACCAAGGCCCGCGACACCCGCGGCGGCGACTTCCTCTACCGCTTCCATTTCGAGCTCGGCATGCCGCCGCTTTGGGGCCGCTGGATCGTCGGCACCTGCGCGCTGGTGATGCTGGTGGCGCTGGTCTCGGGCATCGTCACCCACCGCAGGATCTTCGCCGACTTCTTCACCTTCCGGCGGCGTCGTTCGCAGCGCGGCTGGCTCGATGCGCACAACGTGTTCGGCGTGCTCGCTCTGCCGTTCCACCTGATGATCACCTATACCGGCCTCGTCACCCTCGCGCCGATGTACATGCCGTGGGGCGTCGTCTCCGCCTACAAGGGCGACGAGATGCGCTTCTACGTCGACAGCGGGCTGATGCCGGAGCTGCGCGCCCCGTCCGGGAAGCCCGGCACCCTGGCGCCGCTCTCCGGCATGGTCGCGCAGGGCATCGCCGCCAGGGGCGAGGCGCCGGAAGGGGTCTCCGTCTTCAACCCTGCCGACGCGACACCCTCCGTGCTTGCGGTCTTCGAGGAGCCGCACGGGCTTGCCCACGAGCATCCGCAGATCGCGTTCGACGGCGCGACCGGGGCGATGCTCGGCAGCAACGGCGCGACCCGCGCCGCTGCCAAGACCTCGACCGTCATGCTGGGGCTGCACGAGGGGCACTTCGCCGGCGCGGCCCTGCGCGTGCTGTTCTTCCTGTGCGGGGTGATGGGCGCCGCCACCGTCGCCACCGGGCTCGTGCTGTGGGCCGTGGCGCGGGCGCCGCAGGGGGCGGAGGCGGAAGGCTTCGGCCTGCGGCTGGTGCGGACGCTCAACGTCGGGACCATCGTCGGCCTGCCCGCCGGAATCACCGCCTACTTCCTGGCCAACCGCCTGCTGCCGCTCGACCTTGCCGCCCGCGCGGATTGGGAGGTCGGAACGTTCTTCGGCGCCTGGGCGCTGGTGGCGGTCGCCGGCGCCCTCCGCCCGGCCGAATCGGTCTGGCGCGAAGGCCTCGGGCTGGTCGGAGGCCTGTTTCTGGCGGTGCCGGTCGTCGGCGCGATCACCACCGGCCTGCATCCGCTCGCCGGCGAGACGCGCTTCCTCGGCTTCGACGCCGCGATGATCGCCCTCGGCATCCTCCTCGGGCTCGCCGCGCGGAAGGCGGGGCAGGCGCGGCTCCGGCCGGCGCTCCGGGAGGACGCCGGCATCACGGGCGGGGAGGCCCTGCGCGCGTGACCGCCATCGTCGTCGGCCTCAACCTCGCCCTGTGCTTCGCCGGACTGTCGGCGCTGGCGCTCAGCCTCGACCGTCACCATCGCGACGCCTTCCTGGTGCGTCCCGGCGCGGCCCGCGCCCGGACCCTGCGCATCGCCGGCTGGTCCGGCATCGGCCTCTCCTTCGTGGCGGCGGTGGCGCTGGAGGGCTGGAACTTCGGTCCGGTGCAATGGATCGGCGCCCTGACCGGCGCGGCGCTGCTCGTGGTCGCTTTCCTGTCCTACCGCCCGGGCTGGCTCCGCCCGGCGGCGTTGCTGGCGCTGCCGATCGCGCTCGTGGCGCTGCCGCTCGCCCTGAACGGTTGAGCAGGGCTCGCGATCATCGCAGAACCGCTGCCCCCTTGCCGCCGAGGCCGACTCCTTATATTGCGGCGCAATAGCTCGAACCCGTTCTCGACCCGGCGTGGCCGACTGCAATCGCGGTCCGTCCCGTGGCGGGTTCTACTCGCTTCGGAAACACCATGAAGCTGCGCAACATCGCCATCATCGCACACGTCGACCACGGCAAGACGACGCTCGTCGACAAGCTGCTGTCGCAGTCCGGCTCCTTCCGCGACAACCAGCGGGTCGAGGAACGGGCGATGGACTCGAACGACCTCGAGAAGGAGCGCGGCATCACCATCCTGGCCAAGGCGACCTCGGTCGTCTGGAAGGATACCCGCGTCAACATCGTCGACACCCCCGGCCACGCCGACTTCGGCGGCGAGGTCGAGCGCATCCTGTCGATGGTCGACGGCGTGATCGTGCTGGTGGACGCGGCCGAAGGCCCGATGCCGCAGACCAAGTTCGTGGTCGGCAAGGCCCTCAAGATCGGCCTGCGCCCGATCGTGGCGATCAACAAGGTCGATCGTCCCGACGCCCGCATCACCGAGGTGGTGAACGAGGTGTTCGACCTGTTCGCGGCGCTCGACGCCACCGACGACCAGCTCGACTTCCCGATCCTCTACGGGTCCGGCCGCGCCGGCTGGATGGCCACGACGCCGGACGGCGATCAGAGCGAAGGGCTCGCGCCGCTGTTCGATCTCGTGCTCGAGCACGTGCCGCAGGCCCGCGTCGAGGAAGGCCCGTTCCGGATGCTCGGCACCCTGCTCGAGGCCAACCCGTTCCTCGGCCGCATCATCACCGGCCGCATCGCCTCCGGCACCGTGAAGCCGAACCAGGCGATCAAGGTGATGGACCGCGAGGGCAAGCTCGTGGAGACCGGCCGCGTCTCGAAGATCCTCGCCTTCCGCGGCCTCGAGCGGGCGCCGATCGACGTCGGCGAGGCGGGCGACATCGTCTCCATCGCCGGCCTCGTGAAGGGCACCGTCGCCGACACGTTCTGCGACCCGCAGGTCGAGACCCCGATCCAGGCCCAGCCGATCGATCCGCCGACCGTCACCATGTCCTTCATCGTCAACGATTCGCCGCTCGCCGGCACCGAGGGCGACAAGGTCACCAGCCGCATGATCCGCGACCGCCTGTTCAAGGAGGGCGAGGGCAACGTCACGCTGAAGATCGAGGAGGCCGCCGACAAGGACAGCTTCTTCGTCTCTGGTCGCGGCGAGCTGCAGCTGGCGATCCTGATCGAGACCATGCGCCGCGAGGGCTTCGAGATCGCCGTGTCGCGTCCCCGCGTCGTGCTCTCGAAGGACGAGGACGGCGGCATCCTCGAGCCGATCGAGGAGGTCGTGGTCGACGTCGACGAGGAGTACTCGGGCGTCGTCGTGCAGAAGATGTCCGAGCGCAAGGCTGAGATGATCGAGATGCGTCCGTCGGGCGGCGATCGCCTGCGCCTCGTCTTCCACGCACCGACCCGTGGCCTCATCGGCTACCAGAGCGAGCTGATGACCGACACGCGCGGCACGGCGATCATGAACCGCCTGTTCAAGGCCTACGAGCCCTTCAAGGGCGAGATCGCCGGCCGCCGCAATGGCGTGCTGATCTCGAACGACAAGGGCGAGGCCGTGGCCTACGCCATGTGGAACCTCGAGGACCGCGGCCCGATGATGATCGAGCCCGGCGCCAAGGTCTACCAGGGCATGATCATCGGCGAGCACAACCGCGAGAACGACCTCGAGGTGAACGTGCTCAAGGGCAAGAAGCTCACCAACATCCGCACCACCTCGAAGGACGAGGCCGTGCGCCTGACCCCGCCGATCCGGATGACGCTGGAGAAGTCGCTCGCCTGGATTCAGGACGACGAGCTGATGGAAGTCACCCCGAAGTCGATCCGCCTGCGCAAGACCCACCTCGATCCGAACGACCGCAAGCGCTTCGAGCGCTCGGGCGGAGCGGCGAGCAGCGCGAGCTGAGGATCCATAAGGATCGGAATACGAAGGGCCGGGCGGCGATCGCCCGGCCCTTTTTCGTTGGGTCGATATGGTGACGCTATCGAAATAGGGGCAGCTCCCTCCCCCCTCTGCGGGGGAGGCGGCCCGCGAAGCGGGTCGGGAGAGGGGAGCGCGCTGTCCGGAGAGGTCGCTCCCCTCTCCCGACCCTCGCTCACGCGAGGTCCACCCTCCCCCGCAGAGGGGGGAGGGAAGGTGCGTCTGCCGCGACGAGGGAGCGAGGGCTCCCGACAAGAGGAGGGCTCCGGCGGCGAGGCTCACCCGCCGCCCGGGTCGGTATCCTTGTCAGTGCCGCCGCCCTTCGGCCCCATGCCCGGATGACCCTCGGTCTTCTCGTTCGGGTCCATCACCGCATCGGGTGCGGAATTCGCGGGCTTCTTCGTGTCCGGCGTCTCGTCCGCCGGCTTGTCGTGATCGCTCATTCGCCCTCCTCGCGCTCGGCCTTGTAATGCCCGGAGGCGACGGTCTCGTCGGCCTGCGGGCCGCGCGACGCCTTCTGGTCGGAATGCCCGCCCGACGAACCGCCGGGCGTCGGCGGAGAGCGGCCGGGCTCGCCGCCCTGCTTCCAGTCGGACTTGCGCTCGGGGTCGGACTTGCCGCCCGTGCCCATGTCGGTGATCGCCGACTGCTCGGCGGTGTGGCCGCCGCCGCCGGCCGCGGGCTCGCCGCTGCTGCCGACCTGATCGTCCGGCTTGCGGGTGACGGTCTGCGAGGCCTCGTCCGTGTCGCGGGCCATCAGCGCTTGCCGTCGTCGTGGCCGACCGGCGCGGTGGCACGGTCGACCGCCTCGGAGGCGGAGGCGCCCGGCTGACCCTCGCCGCGGATCGCCCGCAGGTTCTCGGCCGGCGTCTCGGCCTCGGTCTGGTCGGTCGCGTCCTCGCTCGGCATGCCCGAGGCGATCCGCGCGGTCTCGGCCTCGCCCGCCGGATCGCCCTTCAGATCGGCCTGGGTCCGGGCCGGGCTGCCGACGTCGAGAGGCGAATCCTGCCCGAGATCCTGCCCGTTACGGTCCGCGTTCGCGGAAAACCCCTTCAGCGAGGGGCGGTCTGCGTCGTGCTCGGCCATGATGCGCCTTTCGGGCTGTCGATCCATCGTGTGGACCAACAACACCGACGGCAGGCGGCGGTTGCTTCCGACCGCCGGGCGCGATCGTCACGCGCCCCGCCCGCCACATGGCGGAGCGCGGCGTCTTCGGCGTTGCGAGGGCGGCGGAACCGGTCGATCAGGCCGCCGTCTCGGGCTTGCGGGGTTCCGGCGTGCCCGAGCGCATCAGCGTCACGAACCGCTCGAACAGGTAGTGGCTGTCGCGCGGGCCCGGCGAGGCTTCCGGGTGGTGCTGGACCGAGAAGGCCGGGCGGTCGGTGAGCGTCAGCCCGCAATTCGAGCCGTCGAACAGCGAGACGTGGGTCTCGACCGCGGTCTCGGGCAGGCTCGCCGGATCGACGGCGAAGCCGTGGTTCATCGAGACGATCTCGACCTTGCCGGTGGTCTTGTCCTTGACCGGATGGTTCGCGCCGTGATGGCCCTGGCCCATCTTCACCGTGCGGCCGCCGAGCGCGAGCCCCATCAGCTGATGGCCGAGGCAGATGCCGAAGGTCGGCACCTTCTCGGCGAGCAGCTCGCGGATCACCGGGACGGCGTACTCGCCGGTTGCCGCCGGGTCGCCGGGGCCGTTCGAGAGGAAGACGCCGTCGGGCTTCAACGCCAGGATGTCGGCCGCGCTGGTGGTGGCCGGCACGACCGTGACCGAGCAGCCGGCCTCGGCCAGCAGCCGCAGGATGTTGCGCTTCACCCCGTAATCGATCGCAACGACGCGCAGGCCCTCGCCCGGAACGCCGCGGCCGTAGCCGGCCTTCACCGTCCAGGTCGACTCGCTCCAGTCGGAGCGCTCGCGGCTGGTGACCGGGGGCACGAGGTCGAGGCCTTCCATCGGCGCCAGCGCGGCGGCGCGTGCCTTCAGGGCCTCGCGGTCGAAGTTGCCCTGGGGATCGTTGGCGATCACCGCGTTCGGCATGCCGTGGTCGCGGATGCGGGCGGTCAGCGCGCGGGTGTCGATCCCGGTGATGCCGAGGATGCCGCGGGCCTTCAGCCACGCATCGAGGTGGGACGACGAGCGCCAGCTCGACGGCTGCGTCACGGCCGAGGCGATCACCGTGCCGCGCACGCCCGAGGCCGGGGCCGCGTCGAGGCTCTCGAGGTCCTCGTCGTTGGTGCCGGTGTTGCCGATATGCGGGAAGGTGAAGGTGACGATCTGCCCGGCATAGGACGGATCCGTCAGGATCTCCTGGTAGCCGGTCATCGCGGTGTTGAAGCAGACCTCGCCGTCGGCGATCCCGGTCTGGCCGATGCCGAAGCCTTCGAGGATGGTGCCGTCGGCCAGAACCAGCAGGGCGGTTGCGACGGGCTCGGCCCAGGGGGCGGGGGCGGGGCGCGCCTGAGCGGGGGCGCCGTCTTTCGGCGCGGAAGCGCTGTCTTGCAGCATCGGCGTGATCTCGCTTATGTCCGGCCTCGACCGGCGCCGTCGAGACGGCGCGAGCGGGCGGCTGATGATCCTGTGCCGCGGTCTTATCGAGCCCGCGGCGATGGGGTCAATGTGGGGCCGCGTCGAAGGCGGCTCAATCGCTGCAAACCGCAGGCCAGCCACCCGTTTCTGCACAACAAGGACAACATCGATGCTGCGCGCCCGCCTCACCACCGAGATGAAGGAGGCCATGAAGGCCGGCGAGAAGGCCAAGCTCGCCACGATCCGCATGATCCAGGCGGCGCTGAAGGACAAGGACATCGAGGCGCGCGGGCTCGGCAAGGAGCCGGCGACCGACGACGAGATCCTGGCGCTTCTGCAGAAGATGATCAAGCAGCGCGCCGAATCGGCCTCCGTCTACGAGCAGGGCGGCCGGCCGGAGCTCGCCGAGAACGAGCGCGCCGAGATCGCGATCATCGAGGGCTACCTGCCCCGGCAGATGGACGAGGCCGAGACCAAGGCCGCCGTCGACGCCGCGATTGCCGAGGCGGGCGCCGCCGGCCCGAAGGACATGGGCAAGGTGATCGCCGTGCTGAAGGGCGCCTATGCCGGCCGCATGGATTTCGCGAAGGCGAGCGGGCTGGTGAAGGCGGCGCTGAACGCCAAGGCGTGAGAGGTCCGGTCAAGCACGATCGCCTTTGCAGCGTGCCTCCACGTAGGCACGCAGCACGGCATTGATGCGGCTTTGGTACCCGTCGCCGCCGCGCTTGAAGTGCTCGACGAGATCCCGGTCGAGGCGGATCGAGATCGCGACCTTGCGCGCTGGAACCACCGGCTCCCCGGCCGCCCAGTCGAGATCGAGGGGAGCTGCGTCGGGGTCCGCCACGACACGCTCGGCGATCGCCTCATCGCTCAGCCGATCCAGGGCAGCCCAATCGGTGCGGCCGCGGCTACGATCGTCCAGCGACGTAGGCGTGATATTGCTCTTTCTCATTTCGCCTCGCGGCACGCGCAGAGATCAGACGCCGGTTGGGCCCGCGCGGCGTGAAGACGACCACGATGACCCGTTCCCCGGCCTGACCCAGTGCGCCCCACCGCTCCTCTCCATTTCGATCCGATCGGATCAGGATATGCGGATGCGCGAAGACTTCGAGCGCATCCATGAAGTCGATGTGGTGCTTATGCAGGTTGGCGCTACGCTTGGCCTCGTCCCACTCGTAGGCGTCCGACATTCCGGCGTGTCTCGGTGCCGCACCTCGGGAAGATCGTATATACAACGCGACGCGTCAACGGCTTGCCGGAAGCGGGACGCCTTTCGGCCGTGGGGACTCGTTAGGGCGGTTCAGGCTATGATGAGCGATTGCCGAAAGAGTCCCGCATCTCCGTGCGCTACCCGCCCCACATCCTCGAAGAGATCCGCAACCGGCTTCCCGCCTCCGACGTGGTCGGCCGGCGGGTGAAGCTGAAGAAGGCCGGGCGCGAGTGGCGCGGGCTGTCGCCGTTCAACGCCGAGAAGACGCCGTCCTTCTACGTCAACGACCAGAAGCAGTTCTACCACTGCTTCTCGTCCGGCAAGCACGGCGACATCTTCAGCTTCCTGATCGAGACCGAAGGCCTGAGCTTCCCGGAAGCCGTCGAGCGGCTCGCCGCCGACGCCGGCGTGACGTTGCCGGCTCCCACCGCCGACACCCGCGAGATGGAGACCAAGCGCCGCGGCGCGATCGAGGTGATGGAGCTGGCCACCGCGTGGTTCGAGGAGCGGCTGGCCTCGCCCGCGGGCGCGGCCGCCCGCGCCTATCTCGACCGGCGCGAGCTCGGCCCCGAGATCCGCAGGAGCTTCCGCCTCGGCTACGCTCCGGCCGACCGCTACGGCCTGCGCGACCACTTGGCGGGCAAGGACGTCGACAAGGCGCTGATGGGCGAGCTCGGCCTGCTGGTGACCGGCGACGACATCGCCGTTCCCTACGACCGGTTCCGCGACCGCATCATCTTCCCGATCGCCGACGTGCGCGGCCGGGTGATCGCCTTCGGCGGCCGGGCGATGCAGGCGGACGCCAAGGCGAAGTACCTGAACTCGCCCGAGACGCCGCTCTTCCACAAGGGGCAAGTGCTGTACAACCTGAATCGGGCGCGGAAGGGCGCCCACGATCGCGGCACGATCATCGCTGTCGAGGGCTACGTCGACGTCATCGCGATGACGATGGCGGGCCATGCCAACACCGTCGCTCCGCTCGGCACCGCGCTGACGGAGGAGCAATTGGCGTTGCTGTGGCGGCATGCCGACGAGCCCGTGCTGTGCTTCGACGGCGACGGTGCAGGGCAGCGCGCCGCCTTCCGCGCCCTCGACGTGGCGCTGCCGATGCTGGAGCCGGGCCGGTCGCTGCGATTCGCGATGTTGCCGGAGGGCCAGGACCCGGACGACCTGCTGCGCTCGGGCGGCTCGGGGGCGATCGACAAGGTGGTCGAGGCGGCCAAGCCCCTGGTCGAGATGCTGTGGAGCCGCGCCGTCGAGACCGGCTCGACCGACACGCCCGAGCGCCGGGCGGGCCTGGCCAAGACGCTGCGCGGCCTTGTCGCCGGCATCCGCGACGAGACGGTGCGGGGCTACTACCGCGACGAGATCGAGGAGCGGTTGCGCGGGCTCTCGCCGCGCGGCGCGACGCAGCAGCGCGGCGCCTACCAGCCGGGCGGGCGGCCGAATGCCTACGTCCGCAAGCCGCGTCCCGGCGATCCGCCGCCCTCGCCGCGGCTGACGGCCGGGCCGAGCGCGGGCCTCGCCCGCTCGAACGGCTTCTCCGGCAGCGGCGGCTCGCGCGAGGCGATGATCGTGGCGAGCCTCCTCGTGCATCCCGAGCTGCTCGGGCTCGAAGCCGAGGATCTCGCCGCCCTCGATCTCGAGGACGCGGATGCGGTGGCCCTGCGCTCGGTTCTGCTCGACCGCGCCGCCGACGCGGCGGACCCGGACGTGGCGGTGGTCGAGAATCGGCTGGCGCGGGCCGGTCTCGAGGCGGCGAGCGCGCGGCTGGCGGCACGGGTGCGCCCGGGCGACCGCTGGGCCCTCGATCCGCACGCCGATCTCGTCAAGCTGGAGGACGCTTTGCGGCAGGCCGTGATCTTGCACCGCAAGGCCGGCGCGCTAAATAGCGAACTCCGACAGGCGGAACGTGCGCTCGTCGAAGAAGAAACAGAGGCGAACTTCGCTTGGCTGTGCGACGTCAAGGAGCGCTTGGCGGTGATCGCGGGAGCGGAGACCGAGGCGGACCTGCAGGACACGAACGACTCGACTGTGTCGTAGGGCCTGTGCGATGGCGGAATACGACACGCCTTCGCGGCATGGTTAACAATCGGTCAAGCGTCTCGCTTGCATACCGAACTCGAGAATACGACGCGGTCGAAGCGGTTCGCCCGGGTCTCACACGCATTGCGGCGCCGACGGCGCGGCGTGGCCGAAAGGCCCCCGCATCGTGGCGCGCCGAAACAATAGGCTGATCATGGCGACGAAGGCAACGGAACGGGACGAGACGGACACCGCTCCGGCAGAGCAGACCGATGGGCCGCTCCTCGACCTGACGGATGCTTCGGTCAAGCGGATGGTGAAGCTCGCCAAGAAGCGCGGCTACATCACCTACGAGGAGGTCAACGAGGTCCTCCCCGAGGGGCAGTCCGACCCCGACCAGCTCGAGGACGTCCTGTCCCAGCTCTCCGAGATGGGCATCAACGTCGTCGAGGCCGAGGAGACCGACGAGGCCGCCGCCGACAAGCCGGCCAACGGCGAGGCGTCGGACGACGAGGAGAGCGCCGAGGGCACGGAGGTGGCCGAGGTCGCCCCGACGCGCGCCGTCGCCGTCGTCACCGCGACCAAGGAGCCGACCGACCGCACCGACGATCCGGTGCGGATGTACCTGCGCGAGATGGGCTCGGTCGAGCTGCTGTCGCGCGAGGGCGAGATCGCCATCGCCAAGCGGATCGAGGCCGGGCGCGAGGCGATGATCGCCGGCCTGTGCGAGAGCCCGCTGACCTTCCAGGCGATCATCATCTGGCGCGACGAGCTCGTCGACGGCAAGGTGCTGCTGCGCGACATCATCGATCTCGAAGCGACCTATGCCGGCCCCGACGGCAAGAACCCGCAGATCGCGGAGGCGGCCGCCGAAGGCGAGGATGCCGAGCCGGAAGCGCCGACGCCCGAGGGCGGCGACGACGACGACGACATGGAGAACAACGTCTCGCTCGCGGCGATGGAAGCCGAGATCAAGCCGCGCGTGCTCGAGACGTTCGACGCGATCGCCAACAACTACCGCAAGCTGCGTAAGCTCCAGAACGAGGAGACCGAGCGCAAGGCGAACAGCGAGAAGACCACGCCGGCCCAGGAGAAGAAGCAGGCCGAGTTCAAGGACACCGTCGTCGCCGACGTGAAGTCGCTGTCGCTGAACAACAACCGCATCGAGGCCCTGGTCGAGCAGCTGTACGACATCAACAAGCGCCTCATCTCGCATGAGGGCCGGCTGATGCGCTACGCCGAGAGCCACGGCGTCGCCCGCGACGAGTTCCTGCGCCACTACCAGGGCTGGGAGCTCGACCCGAACTGGATGACCCGCGTCGGGACGCTCGGCGGCAAGGGCTGGAAGAACCTCGTCGAGAAGGGCTCGAAGCAGGTCTCGGACCTGCGCGAACAGATCCTGACGCTCGCCTCCGAGACGGGCCTGGAGATCGGCGAGTACCGCAAGATCGTCAACATGGTCCAGAAGGGCGAGCGCGAAGCCCGCCAGGCCAAGAAGGAGATGATCGAGGCCAACCTCCGCCTCGTGATCTCGATCGCCAAGAAGTACACCAACCGCGGCCTGCAGTTCCTGGACCTGATCCAGGAGGGCAACATCGGCCTGATGAAGGCGGTCGACAAGTTCGAGTACCGCCGCGGCTACAAGTTCTCGACCTACGCCACTTGGTGGATCCGCCAGGCGATCACCCGCTCGATCGCCGACCAGGCGCGCACCATCCGCATCCCGGTGCACATGATCGAGACGATCAACAAGATCGTCCGCACCTCGCGCCAGATGCTGCACGAGATCGGGCGGGAGCCGACCCCGGAGGAACTGGCCGAGAAGCTGGCCATGCCGCTCGAGAAAGTCCGAAAAGTCCTGAAGATCGCCAAGGAGCCGATCTCCCTCGAGACGCCCATCGGCGACGAGGAGGACAGCCACCTCGGCGACTTCATCGAGGACAAGAACGTCGTCCTGCCGATCGACGCGGCGATCCAGAGCAACCTCCGCGAGACCACGACGCGCGTCCTCGCCTCGTTGACCCCGCGCGAGGAGCGGGTGCTCCGCATGCGCTTCGGCATCGGCATGAACACCGACCACACCCTTGAGGAGGTCGGCCAGCAGTTCTCGGTGACCCGCGAGCGCATCCGCCAGATCGAGGCGAAGGCCCTGCGCAAGCTGAAGCATCCGAGCCGGAGCCGGAAGCTGCGGAGCTTCCTGGACAACTGAGCGTCGGATACGCCATTCTCGAATTCGCCGAATGCGATCGTCGGATCGCGCCGTGTTCGCGGCGCGATCTCGCGTTCCAGGCGGCGAAGGGATGATGGTCTTCGATCCGGATCGATCTCGCCATCGTCAGCCGGAACCTTGCTTTGGCGGTTCGTGAACCCACCTTGGCCGTATGCTTGAGCGTCGCCAGCATCCACCCGTGCCGCCGACCGCCGCAGCCGACGGCTCGGAGGCGGACGACGTGCCGTTCGGCGCGCTGCAGGATTGCGTCGCGATCCGCGACTGGCTGCTGAGCGAGGGCGCCCGCCTGCCCGAGCCCGACGACCTGATCGCGGGCTTCGCCGAGCGCCTCAACGCGGTCGGCGTTCCGGTGGACCGGACCTCGACGGCGATCGATACGCTGCACTCGGAATATTCCGGCATCGGCCGCATCTGGACGCGCGAGTCCGGCACGACGGTGCGCCTGTTCCCGCACGGCGAAGCCTCCGAGCGCGCCTACGCGGCGAGCCCGTTCCGCAAGGTGCACGAGGACGGCGAATGGCTGATCCTCGACCTCGCCGAGACGCCGGACGACGCCTACTCGGTGATCCCCGACCTGAGGGCCGCCGGCTACCGCCACTACATCGTGGTGCCGCTGTTCTTCACCAACGGCACGCACAACGGCATCACCTTCGCCACCCGCGACCCGGACGGATTCCGCGACGAGGACGTGGCGATCCTGCGCTTCATCATGCCGGCCCTGGCCGCGGTGATGGAGATGCGGATCGTCACCAAGCAGCTCGACACGGTGCTGCGCATCTACGTCGGCGACGAGCCGCACCGCGCCATCCTGTCGGGCGACATCCGCCGCGGGCAGGTGAAGCGTATCCGCTCGGCGATCCTGTTCGCCGACATGCGCGACTACACCCGCATCTCGGCGAACATGACGCCGGAAGAGGCGGTCGATCTGCTCAACATCTTCTTCGACTGCCTCGTGCCGCCGATCGAGCGGGAGGGCGGCGAGGTGCTGAAGTATCTCGGCGACGGCCTCCTCGCCATCTTCCGCGAGCCGGGTGACGACCTCGGCGGCGCCGCCAAGGGGGCGCTGACGGCGGCACAAAGTGCGCTCGCGGCGCTGGAGGAGGCCAACACCCTCCACCAATTCACAGTGCCGATGATGGCCGGCATCGCGCTCCATCACGGCGAGGCGGCCTACGGCAACGTCGGCTCGGGCACGCGCCTCGACTTCACGGTCATCGGCCGCGACGTGAACATGGCGAGCCGCATCGCCCGGCTCAACAAGACGCTCGGCGAGCCGCTGCTGATGTCGAAGCCCTTCGTCGACTTCCTGTGGGGCGATCCGGTGCCGCTCGGCGAGCACGTGCTCGACGGGTTCGCCGAGCCGATGATGGTCTATCGCCCGCGCCCGAAGCCGCACCGCGGCCAGGGCTGAGGCGGGCCTCAGCCCCGCAGCGTCATCGTCCCGCCGGCGATGCTGAAGTCGCGCACGCGCTTCAGGAACGACATGCCGAGGAGGTTCGTGCCGAGGCGTCCGCTCGGGACGATCACGGCCTCGACGTCGCGCACGGTGACGGGCCCGATCCGGATCGTGCTGATCCGCACCGGTGCGACGCGGATCGTCCCGTTGGCGGTCATCACCGGGCGCGTGAAGTCCCGCGGCCCGACGACGATGCCGAGGCGGGCGGCATCCTCTTCCGCGAAGCTGCACGTCGTGGCCCCGGTGTCGACCATCATGCGCAGCGATCGCCCGTCGACCAGCGCGTCGGCGAGGAAGTGGCCGTTGCGGTCGGCACCGAGCGCGATCGCCGTCGGCGCGGACGCAACCAGTTGCACCGTCGGCACCGGTGGCGCCGCGGCCTTGCGGCTGGTCAGGCGGTTGCCGATGCCGCCGAGCACCCCCGCGACGAGGCCGGCCGCGAGGCAGAGCATCAGGATCGTCCGCATCGCCTACCTTCGCCCCCGCCGATCGAGGACGCATAGACGAGCACGACGCCGGTGAACGATGCGTGGCGGCGTGCCCGCCGCCGGACGGAACCGCGCGGCCATCTGCCGACAGGGTTTCCGGTCCGTCTCGGCGCGACGACGCATCGCGCGCATCCGCAGGAGGGGATCGGCCCGCGGGGTTGACCGAGGCGGCCGGCGGGACCACATCTGCGGTGTTCCAGGGAGATCCCCGGCAAGGGGCTGAGAAACCGCTGGCAGGCTCGTGAGGGCCCGCGGCGCGGAAATCCTTCGAACCTGATCCGGTTCACACCGGCGTAGGGATTGGACCGTGGGCGCCGTCTTCGACGACGGGGTGCCCCAGCTTCTCAGACGAAGCGTCAGGCCCGGTCTCTGCGACAGCACGCGGAGGATCACTTGGATCGTCATTCGGGTCGTCACGCAGCATCACCGATCGGGACGCGCCGGACGAGCGGCGGCGCCCGGCCAACCGTCCCGCTGCCGGCGCGTGCCGACGTCGCGATCGTCGGCGGCGGCATGATCGGGCTGTCGATCGCCTGGCGGCTGGCGCAGGCCGGGCGGTCCGTCGTCGTGGTCGAGCGGGAGACCATCGGCTCCGGCGCGAGCCTCGCCGCCACGGGCATGCTGGCGCCGGCGGCCGAGCACGAGCCCGGCTCCGACCCGCTGCTGCCGCTGGCGCTTGATTCGCTCCGGCGCTGGCCGGGGTTTCGCGCCGAGCTCGAAGCGGCGTCCGGCCTCGACATCGACTACCGCGAGGACGGGACGCTGGTGCTGGCCATCGGGCGCGACGAGGTCGAGCGCCTGCGCTTCCGCTTCGACCTGCAGCGCCGCTCGGGCGTCGCCGCCGAGTGGATCGCGGGTGCCGACGTGCGTCGCCGCGAGCCGGCCCTCCGCCCTTCGGTCACCGCGGGCGTGCTCTGCCCGCTCGATCATCAGGTCGACCCGAGCCGGGTGATGGCGGCGCTCGTCGAGGCGTGCCGTGCCGCCGGCGTGGCGCTCGTCGAGAACAGCCCGGTCGTCGCCCTCGAACGCACGGGCGGCCGCGTCGCGGGCCTGCGCACCGCCGACGGCGTGGTCGTGGCCGAGACCGTGGTGCTCGCCGCCGGCGCCTGGAGCGGCGAGGGCGGCCTGCTGCCGCAAAGCCTCGCCCTGCCCGTGCGCCCGCTGAAGGGACAGTCGCTGGCGCTGAAGACCACGGCCCGCACCGGCACGCTCTCCCACATGGTCTGGACCGAGCAGGTCCACATGGCGCCGAAGAGCGACGGCCACATTGTCGTCGGCGCGACGGTCGAGGATTGCGGCTTCCGCCCCGGCGTCACTGCCGGCGGGCTCTATGCCCTGCTCGAAGGCGCGCGCCGGGTGCTGCCCGGCATCGAGGAGATGGAGGTCGAGGCCGTCTGGAGCGGGTTCCGCCCGACCTCGGACGACGACGCGCCGATCCTCGGTGAGATCGCCCCCGGCCTGGTGGTCGCCACCGGCCACCATCGCAACGGCTACCTGCTCGCCCCGGTGACCGCCGACGCGATCGCCGCCCTCGTCACGACGGGCGCGATGACGGCAGTCGCGCAGGACTTCTCGCTGGCGCGGTTTGCGCCGGGCGCCGAGCTGAGGGCGTCGGCATGAAGCTGACGGTGAACGGACAGGCTCGCGAGATCGAGGCGGCCGACGTCGCCGCCCTGTTCGCGCAGGCGGCGGAGGAGACCGGCAGCACCGATCCGCAGGGCGTCGCCATCGCGCTCAACGGCCGCGTCGTCCGCCGCCGCGACTGGGACACCACACCGATCTCCGAGGGCGACCGCATCGAGATCGTACGCGCCATGCAGGGAGGCTAGAGGATGGTCGACACGCTCACACCCCTCCGACCGGAGGCCGACGACCCCTTCGTGATCGCCGGCGTCACGCTGGGCTCGCGCCTGTTCATCGGCACCGCGGGCTACCCGACGCAGGTGATCATGCGCGATGCGGTCGCGGCCTCCGGGGCCGAGGTCGCCACCGCCTCGATCCGCCGGGTCTCGCTGCAGGGCCACGGCTCGGACACCGTGAAGATCCTGAAAGGACGCCGCTTCCTGCCGAACACCGCCGGCTGCGAGACCGCCCGCGACGCGATCATGACCGCCGAGCTGGCCCGCGAGGCGCTCGACACCAACTGGATCAAGGTCGAGGTGATCGGCGACCGCGAGACCCTGTACCCGGACGTCGCCGAGCTGATCGAGGCCTGCCGCCACCTCGTCGACGACGGCTTCGTCGTGCTGCCCTACTGCAACGACGACCCGATCGTCTGCCAGCGGCTCGCCGACATCGGCTGCGCCGCGGTGATGCCGATGGGCTCGCTGATCGGCTCCGGCATGGGCATCGCCAATCCGGCCAACCTCGAGCTGATCTGCCGCCGCATGAGCGTGCCGGTGATCGTGGATGCCGGCATCGGCACGGCTTCCGACGCGGTGATCGCGATGGAGCTGGGCGCCGACGCCTGCCTGATCAACACCGCGGTGGCGAAGGCCGACGATCCCGTCCGCATGGCGCGCGCGATGCGCAACGCCGTGCAGGCGGGCCGCGATGCCTACCGCGCCGGCCGAATCCCGCGCCGCGGCCGGGCCGAGCCGTCGAGCCCGCAGCTCGGCCTTGTCGGCTCGTAGCCTGCCGTCGCCGCTCCTTGCGGTGACCGACCGGCACGGGCCCCGCCCCCTGGGCGAGACCATCGCCGCCGTGCTCGACGGCGGGTGCCGGTGGGTCTGGTTTCGCGACAGGGATCTGCCACCGCGCGAGCGCCGGGCGCTGGCGGAGCGCATCGCGGAACGCGTCCGCGAGGCCGGCGGCGTGCTCTCGGTCGGCGGCGATCTCGAGCTTGCCGCGGCCCTCGGCGCGAGCGTCCATCTCGGCGGCGGGGCGGATCGTGCCGTTATCACCGATGCCAGGCGCCGCCTCGGCACCTCGGCGCTCGTCGGCGTGTCGGCGCACGGCCTGCGCGACGTCGGGGCGGCGGAAGACGCGGATTACGTGACCCTGAGCCCGATCTTCGCCACGGCGAGCAAGCCCGGCTACGGTCCCGCCCTCGGCCTCGGCGCCATCGCAACGGCCGCGCGGATCGGAATCCCGGTCGTTGCGCTGGGTGGCATCGGCGTCGCCACCGCCGCCGCGTGTCGCCGAGCGGGCGCGGCGGGCGTGGCCGTGATGGGCGGCCTGATGCGGGTCGACGACCCTTCCGCCGAAGCTCGGGCGCTGTTGCGCGCCTGGTAAGGGGCCTCGGATGGGCCACCGTGAGCCTTAAGCAGGATCAGAATTCGACGCTCGCCGATTCAGCCCCGTCCCCACCCTCGATCTCATCCCGAGGTGCCGCGTCGGCGACCTCGAAGGGGGGCTCCAGAAATCGCGCGCGCGCTGCAGGGCTCCTTCGAGGCCTCCGTTTCGCTGCGGCACCTCAGGGTGAGGCTCACGGTTGGAGGAGGTCCGGCGTGAGAAACTACTTCGCGGCGGCAGGCCCGTAGGGCGGGCGCGGGATCGCCCGATGCGCGGCGCGGAGCGCCGCCGACCAGCGCTCGCGCAGGTCGTGGAAGTAGCCCTCGCCGGCCTCGATCCGGTGGTTGACCTCGAGGTCGAGGGCGTTGCGGCGCGCCAGCGCGATGTCGATCGGCAGGCCGACCCCGAGATTCGAGCGCATGGTCGAATCCATCGAGACGAGTCCGACCTTGAGCGCGTCGTAGAGCTCTGTCTCGAACTTCACCGCCCGGTCGAGGATCGGCTTGCCGTACTTGTGCTCGCCGATCTGCAGGAACGGTGCATCGGTGCTGCACTCGATGAAGTTGCCGGCCGAGTAGATTAGGAACAGCCGCATCGGCTCGCTGCCGATCTGGCCGCCGAACAGCAGCGAGACGGAGAAGCGCAGGCTCGCCGCCTCGAAGCCCGCCTTCTCGATCGCGCGCACGTGGCGGATCGCGCGGCCGACGAGCTGGGCCGCCTCGAACATCGTCGTCGTCTCGACGAGCTTCAGCTTGGCCTCGCCGTTGTCGCCGGGCACGCCCTCGGAGAGCAGGCTCAGGACCGATTGGGTCACCGACAGGTTGCCGGCCGAGGCCAGCATCATCACCCGCTCGCCCGGCACGTTGAAGTGATGGAGCTTGCGATAGGTCGAGATGTCGTCGAGCCCCGCATTGGTGCGGGTGTCGGCGATCATCACCAGGCCTTCCTCGACGAGGACGCCGACGCAGTAAGTCATGGGATCAGGCTTTTCGAAGAGGCGCGGAGCGTCAGGATTGCGGTGCCGCCTGGGCTTGCTCCACCCGGAGCTTCACGTCCAGCGTTTCGGTACCACCGCCTGTGCGACTGCCGCGAATCGGGGCAGCCCCGAGGTAGTCGAGCCCGGATGCGACGCGGATATAAGCTTCCGTGGTGGCGTCGCCGGTGGTCGGATCGAAGCCGACCCAGCCGAGATCCGGTACCAGCGCCTCGGCCCAGCCGTGCGGCGTCTCCTGCTCGGCGTCGCTCCCCTCCGGGCGGTGGTAGCCGGAGACGTAGCGCGCCGGGATCGCCCGGTGGCGGGCTGCGGCGATGAAGACGTGGGCGAAGTCCTGGCATACGCCGGCCCCGGCCTCGAAGGCCTTCGGCGAGGGCACGGCGGCGCTCGCGGGGCCTGGCGTGTAGGCCATGTGCGCGTGCACCGCGGCCATCAGCCGGTGCAGGAAGGGGAGGGCGGCCGGGTCTCCGGCGCCGGCGACCGCGTCGGACAGCGCCTGAATCTCCGGGCTCGGCAGCACGAGGTCGGTGTCGCGCAGGTAGAACGTCTCGGGCAGGCGCTCGACGGCGCCGCGGACGATGCCGTGGGTCTCGTGGGTGTCGACCTCGCCGGTGACGCGAATCACCAGCGCGTCGGAGGCCTGGTCCGGCGTGAACCAGTGGACGACGTTGCCGTAGCCGTCCTCGCGCTCGGTGAGCCGTCCGTCGACCGAAGGCTCGATCCGCCAGCGCCGGACGTACTGCCCGTCATGGTCGCGCGGCGTCATCCGCAGGACCTGGATCAGCCCGCGTGCCGGTTGCTCGTAGCTGTAGATGGTCTCGTGGACCACGCGAATGCGCATGCGTCGATTCTGCCCGTCCTGGCTCCGCCGGTCTCGGCGACACGGCGCCCGCGATGGACGCCGCGGCGCCCGGAGTCACACGTTTTACACGACGTTCCGACGGAGCGCGCAACCGCGGAAGCGGAACTGCGCGTATTCCGCTGCGGCTTAAGCCTTAGCCGAGATACTGCTCGGCGATGGCGGCGCCGACCTTGTTGTTCTCGCCGATGAAGGCGATCACGAACTCATGCAGGCCGGACGCGAAGACCCGGTCGATCTCCTCGCTTTCCAGCCGTGCGAGCAGGTTGCTCGCCAGGCGCTGGCTGGCGCCGCGGCGTCCGTAGGCGTCGGCGATCAGGTCGAGATGCTCGACGAGGACGCCGTAGCAGTTGGCGAAGGAGCGCGGCATCTGCCGGTTGAGGATCAGGAGGTCGGCGACCAGCAACGGCTTGACGCTCTCGCGATACACCCAGTGATAGGCGTTGAAGGCCGAGACTTCGCGCAGGATCGTCGTCCACTGGAAGTAGTCGAGGCTGCCGCCGATCTTCTCGGTGTCCGGCAGCAGGATCTTGTACTTCACGTCGAGGATGCGGGCGGTGTTGTCGGCCCGCTCGATCGCGGTGCCGAGACGCGTGAACCAGTAGGTGTCGTTGCGCAGCATCGTCCGGTAGGCCGAGCCGTCGAAGGTCAGCGAGATGCCCTTCACCCAATCGAGGAAGCGCGTGAATGCGTCGCGGTCGAGGTCCTTCTTCTCGTAGGACCGCAGCTCGAGCCAGGCGCCGTTGATCGTGTCCCACATCTCGGTGGTGAGCGCGGTGCGCACGCTGCGCGCGTTCTCGCGGGCGCTCTCGATGCAGGAGCGGATCGAGGACGGGTTGTGCGGGCTGAAGGCGAGGAAGTCGCACACCGTCGCGGTATTCACGCCGTCGTAGTGCGGCTTGAACACCTCCGGATCGCCGGCCGAGGCGAGGGCCGAGGCCCACTCGTTGGTCTCGCCCCCGCCGTAGCTCGTCGGCAGCGAGGCCAGGCGATGCGCCGCATCGAGGATGCGGGCGACGAACTCCGCCCGTTCGACGTAGCGCGAGAGCCAGTAGAGGTTGTCGGCAGTCCTGGAGAGCATGGCTGTTTCGCTGGGGTCTCTTCGGCTTCGGCGCGGGGGCGTCCACCGCTGGGCGGTTCTCGGTGAAAGCAGGCGTCACGCCATCACGCGTCGAGAACCCAGGTGTCCTTCGTACCGCCCCCTTGGCTGGAATTCACCACCAAAGATCCTTCCTTCAGCGCCACGCGGGTGAGACCGCCCGGCACGATGCGGATCTCGTCGGCGCCGCACAGCACGAAGGGGCGCAGGTCGACGTGGCGCGGGGCCACCCCGGAGGCGACGAAGGTCGGGCAGGTGGAGAGCGACAGCGTCGGCTGGGCGATGAAGCCGTCCGGGGCGTGGCGCAGGCGCTTGGCGAATTCCTCGATCTCGCGCTTGGTCGCGTGCGGCCCGACGAGCATGCCGTAGCCGCCCGAGCCGTTGACCTCCTTGACCACCAGCTCGGACAGGTTGTCCATCACGTAGGAGAAGGCCTCCTTCTCGCGGCAGCGATAGGTCGGCACGTTGTGCAGGATCGGCTCCTCGCCGGTGAAGAACTTCACGATCTCCGGCATGTAGCTGTAGACCGCCTTGTCGTCGGCGATGCCGGTGCCGACCGCGTTGGCGAGCGTCACGCTGCCGCGCTCGTAGGCGTTCATGATGCCCGGCACGCCGAGCATCGAATCCGGCCGGAACACCAGCGGATCGAGGAAGTCGTCGTCGAGGCGGCGGTAGATCACGTCGACCCGGCGCGGGCCTTCGGTGGTCCGCATGTAGACCACGTCGTCCTTGGTGAAGAGGTCGCCCGCCTCGACCAGCTCGACGCCGAGCTTGTCGGCCAGGAACGAGTGCTCGTAGAACGCCGAGTTGTAGCGCCCGGGCGTCAGCAGCACGACGGTCGGGTCGCGGGTCGCCGTCGCCGGCGCGAGGCTGCGGAGCGTTGCCAGCAGCGCGTCCGGATAGTTCTCGACCGGCGCGACGCGGTGGCGGGAGAACAGGTCCGGGAACAGCCGCAGCATCACCTCGCGATTCTCGAGCATGTACGACACGCCGGACGGGATGCGGGCGTTGTCCTCGAGCACGAAGAAGTCGTTCTCGCCGGTGCGGACGATGTCGATCCCCGCGATGTGCACGTAGAGGTCGTGCGGCACCCGGAACGACCGCATCTCCATGCGGTAATGCGCGTTCTTGTAGACGAGGTCGGCCGGGATGATGCCGGCCTTGATGCATTCCTGCGCGCCGTAGATGTCCTTCAGGAACATGTTGATCGCGGTGACGCGCTGCTTCAGCCCGCGCTCCAGGAAGCCCCATTCCGGCTTGGTGATCACCCGCGGGATGATGTCGAACGGGATCAGCCGCTCGGTCGATTCGTTGTCGCCGTAGACCGCGAAGGTGATGCCGATGCGCCGGAACAGCAGCTCGGCCTGGCTGCGGCGGGTGTTGAAGTGGTCGGCCGGCGTCGTGTCGAGCCAGTTCTTCAGCTGACCGTAGGCCTCGCGGACGTCGTCGGGACTCGTCGCGGCGCCTGCGAAGGCGGTCATCTCGTCGAAGGCCACGGCCGCCATTCAGTCTCTCCCAGATCCGTCACGCTAGAGGCAAGAGGCGCGCCACGCAAAGGGATTACGGCCTTGTTCGGGGCTCGTTCCAAACACGCGTCAGATGAGGCGCAGGCCTTTCAGGCTGGCATGGCCTGACCGGCCGAGGATGACGTGGTCGTGCACCACGATCTTCAGCGGGCTGAGTACGGCGATCACTTCGCGCGTCATCGTCACGTCGGCGGCCGAGGGCGCCGGATCGCCGGACGGGTGGTTGTGCGCCAGGATGATCGCGGTAGCCGAGAGCTCCAGCGACCGCCGCGCCACCTCGCGCGGGTAGACCGGCGTGTGGTCGACGGTCCCGCGCCCCTGGATCTCGTCGGCGATGAGGTAATTGCGCTTGTCGAGGAACAGCACCCGGAACTCCTCACGGGTGGCGAAAGCCATGGTGGCGCGCAGGTACTCGATGAGCTCGGCCCAGGAGGAAAGCAGCGCGCGCTGGGCGATCGCGCCGCGCGCCAGCCGGCGGCCCGCCGCCTCCATCAACTTGAGGTCGGCGACCACGCCGGCGCTGACGCCCTCGACCTCGGCGAGCCGGGCCGAATCGGCGCTCAGCACCTCGGCGAAGCTGCCGAAGCGGCGGATCAGCGCCTTGGCCAGCGGCTTCACGTCCCGCCGCGGGATCGCGCGGAACAGGGCAAGCTCGAGCATCTCGTAGTCGGGCAGGGCGTCGGCACCCTGCTTGGCGAAGCGCTCGCGCAGGCGATCGCGGTGGCCGAGATAGTGCGGCGGCTCCTCGGGCTTCGGCGCGACGGCCGGCCGCTCGGCGAACAATCCGCCCTCGGCCGCGTCGCCCGGGCCCGTCACGACCTCAAGCGCCCGGGTTGCCGGGCTGGTGCAGCCCCTTCGGCGAGACCGTGAAGATCTCGACGCCGGTCTCGGTGACGGCCACCGTGTGCTCGAACTGCGCCGACAGCGAGCGGTCGCGCGTCACCGCGGTCCAGCCGTCGGAGAGCACCTTCACCGCCGGCCGGCCGAGGTTGATCATCGGCTCGATGGTAAAGAACTGCCCCGGCCGCAGCGGCACGTCGTAGCTCGCCTCGACGTAGTGCAGGATCGTCGGCGCATCGTGGTAGCTCCGGCCGAGGCCGTGGCCGCAGAAGTCGCGCACCACCGAGCAGCGCTCGCCCTCGGCGTAGTCCTGGATCGCGCGGCCGATGTCGTTGGTCGATCCGCCGGGCTTCACCGCGGCGACGCCCCGCATCAGCGCCTCGTAGGTGATCTCGCACAGGCGCGCCGCCTTGCGCGGCACCTCGCCGACGAAGGCCATCCGGCTCGAATCGCCGTGCCATCCGTCGAGGATCAGGCACATGTCGAGGTTGACGATGTCGCCCTCGCGCAGCGGCTTGTCGTTGGGGATGCCGTGGCAGACCACGTGGTTGATCGAGGTGCAGATCGACTTCGGATAGCCGCGGTAGAGCAGCGAGGCCGGGTAGGCGCCGTGATCCATCGCGAACTCGTAGGCGAGCTTGTCGAGCGCCTCGGTGGTCACGCCCGGCTGCGTCGCCTCCATCAGCACGTCGAGGCCTTCCGCCGTCAGGCGTCCGGCGCGGCGCATGCCCGCGAACCCCTCCGGCCCGTGGATCGGTGCCTGGGGCACGCGCCGCGTCGCTTGGTCTTGCTGGGTCATCGAGGGGCTTGTCCGCGCCGGGTCGGTCTTCGAAGGCTTATGTACGGCGTGGCCGCCGAGGCGCCAAGTGACCGGCGTTCGCCCCCAGGCTTGCGCCGGACGAACGCACGGCGGCATAAGCGGGGCTCGGGCGACCCGGTGCGAGGGGTCCCAAGGCACAGGACGGCGCGATGGCTGACAGGGCGGTACCGCACTTCCACAACGAGCTCGGCGTCGCGGTCATCCATGTCGGCTCGCGGGAGTTCATGTGCATCGGCGCATTGCCGCCGTTCGATCATCCGCACGTGTTCCTCGACATGGGCGCCGACAACGAGATCATCTGCCAGTACTGCTCGACGCTGTATCGCCACCGCGCCGACCTGAAGGCCGGCCATGCCGACCCGGCGGCATGCGTCTGGCACGATCAGAAGGCGGCGGCCGAATAGGGTCATGCCCCGAGACCCTCAGCCGCCGCTGACCGTCGCTATCGTCGGAGGCGGGATCGGCGGCCTGACCGCGGCGCTGGCGCTGAACGCCGCCGGCCATGCGGTGACGGTGGTCGAGCGCCGCACCGGCTTCAGCGAGGTCGGCGCCGGCCTCCAGCTCTCGCCGAACGCGAGCCGCGTGCTCGCCGATCTCGGGCTCGCGGCGGCGCTCCGGCGCGCCGGCTCCGAGCCGCCGGGCGTGACCGTCCGCGCCCTCGATTCGGGCCGGCGGATCGGGGCGGTGGCGCTGGGCGCCAAGGCCCGCGAGCAGTTCGGCGCGCCGTACTACGTCATCCACCGGGCCGACCTTCAGACCCTGCTCCTCGACGCGGTGCGCTCCCGCCCCGGCATCCGCCTGATGATGGGCCGTGCCGTCATGGGCCTCACCGAGACCGAGGACGCCGTCACCCTCGCCCTCGAAAGCGGCAACGGCACCCGCAACGACAGCCTCTCGGCCAACCTGGTGATCGGGGCGGACGGCCTGCGCTCGCGCATCCGCGGGCACCTCGACCCACGCCCGCTCGCGCCTGCCGGGATGGCGGCGTGGCGGGCGATCGTGCCGCGCGAGGCCGTGCCCGAGG
>NZ_VRVH01000460.1:0-2525 GCF_008040095.1 Methylobacterium sp. WL6
GGGGCCCGCGGGATCGGGCCGTTCGGATTCGCGCCGTTCGGATTCGGGCAGGTCGAAGCGCAGGCGGCCGCGGACGGCGAGGATGGCGGCGCGCTCGATCACGTTCTCCAGCTCGCGCACGTTGCCGGGCCAGGCGTAGCGGGCGAGCCGGCGCACGTCGCCCTCGGTCAGCCGCGGCTCGGGGATGTTCAGGCGGCGTGCGGCCCCCGTCAGGACGTGCTGGGCGATCGGCGCGATGTCCTCGGGGCGCGCGCGGAGCGGGCTCGCGGCCAGCGGGAAGACGTTGAGGCGGAAGTACAGGTCCTCGCGGAACCGGCCGCGGCGCACCTCCTCCCGCAGGTCGCGGTTGGTGGCGGCGACGAGGCGGATGTCGACGGCGCGCGTGCGCTCCTCGCCGACGCGCTCGAACGAGCGCTCCTGCAGCACCCGCAGCAGCTTGCCCTGGAGATCGAGCGGGATCTCGCCGACCTCGTCGAGGAACAGCGTGCCGCCGTCGGCGAGCTCGAAGCGCCCGACGCGATCGCGCAGCGCACCGGTGAACGCGCCGCGGGCATGGCCGAAGAACTCGCTCTCGAACAGCTCGCGCGGCACCGCGGCGCAGTTCACGCGGATCATCGGCCGGTCGCGCCGCCGGCTGGCCTCGTGGATCGCGCGGGCGATCAGCTCCTTGCCGGTGCCGGACTCGCCGGTGATCAGCACGGTGGCGTCGGTGCCGGCCACGAGGTCGATCTGGCGCAACGTCGCCGCGATGGCGGGGGAACGGCCGATGATGCCCTGGTGGTGGCGCTCCAGCCGGATTTCCTCCTTCAGGTAGGCGTTCTCCAACTCCAGCCGCTCGCGCAGGGAATCGACCTCGGCGAGCGCGCTGCGCAGCCGTTCCTCGGCCTCGCGCCGCTGGCTGATGTCGCGGAACACGATGACGGCGCCGAGCAGACGCCCGCGATCCCGGATCGGCGTCGAGGTGTACGCCACCGGGAACGCGGTGCCGTCGCGCCGCCAGAACACCTCGTCGTCGACCTGGCGCACCGCGCCGTCGCGGAAGGCCGCGTAGATCGGGCAGTCGCGGTGCGGGTAATGCGCGCCGTCGGAGCGGGTGTGGTGCACGGTGGCGTGCATGTCCTTCCCGACGAGGTCGGCGGCCCGCCAGCCGAGCATGCGCTCGGCGGCCGGGTTGACGAAGGTGGTCGCCCCATCGGCGTTGACGCCGTAGATGCCCTCGCCGGCGGCCCGCAGGATCAGCTGGTTCCCGCGCTCGATGTCGCGGAAGATGCGCTCCATCCGCTGCCACTCGGCGATGCCGGCGCGCATGTGGTCGTCGGCCTGCCCGTCGACCGCCCGCCGACGGCGCGCCTCGAGATCGGAGAGCGTCAGGAGAAGCCGCGGCGGGTCGCCCGCGAGCGGGCTCGCGGCGTATTCGAGGCGCAGCCCGCGGCCGTCCGCGTGGCGCGGCTCCAGCGTCCGCGACCACCATTGCCCCTTGGCGAAGGCGCCCTGCGTGAACACCACCAGCGCGGGCCGCTGGCCCGGATGCAGCGCGCTCGCCGTGATCCTGCGGAGCGCCGCGCGGTCGTAGCCGAGCAGGCGCGCCGCGGCTGGGTTGGCGTCGACGATCCGGTCGGCCTCGGGCTCCAGCACCAGCATCGCCTCCCGGTGCTGCTCGAAGACCGGCCCGAAATCCTCGATCATGTCGGCCCCGACGCACCTGTCTCGCTACGAGACTTCGTGGTCATACCACGAGATCTCGTCGGGCACGAGATCTCGTAGCTGATGATCCGCAGGCCAAGTCGCTGTTCCCGCGGCGGTTCTTCGCAACGACCCAGCTGGCACATCGCTTGCGCAAGCCTCGCTCGAGCGCGCCCCGCCGGCAGACCACGCGGCGGGGCGCGACCGATCTCACAGCCTGCCGGAGTGCCGACCATGAAGCGCGAAGACCTCACCGAGAAGCTCCTCGACATCAAGCGCGACAAGGGCTGGACCTGGAAGTACATCCAGGACGAGATCGGCGGGCTCTCGCCGATCCTGATCACCGCCGCCTGCATGGGCCAGATGAAGCTGCCGAAGGCGCAGGCCGCCAAGGCCGCCGCGCTGTTCGGGCTCACCGAATCCGAGGAGCGGATGCTCAACGAGGCGCCCTATCGCGGCTCGATCCCGTCGATGCCGCCGACCGATCCGCTGATCTACCGCTTCTACGAGCTGGTGATGGTCTACGGCACCACCTTCAAGGAACTGATCCAGGAGGAGTTCGGCGACGGCATCATGTCGGCGATCGACTTCAACATGACCATGGAGCGCGAGGCCAACAACAAGGGCGACCGCGTGAAGCTCGGCATGTCCGGCAAGTTCCTGCCGTACAAGTATTACGGCAGCGAGGACGGCGTGCCGGAATACGGCTTCAAGGAGGGCTGAGCCGGGCCGGGCGAGGCCGCGACCGCCGCCTCTTGCCGCTTCGGCCGGTTTCCACCGAAGCTGCGGCGGCTCGGGCGACGGCGGACGGCTCGCTCATGGGGGGCGGAACGGGGCAGCGA
>NZ_VRVH01000461.1:0-2524 GCF_008040095.1 Methylobacterium sp. WL6
GCTTCGGCGAGGCGGCGCAGGCACCGCTGGCGCCGGACGGCGCGGCCGACGCCTTTCCGGATCCGATGGCCGACCTGGCGCCGCCCGCGGCCGACCTGCGCAGCCTCGATGGCGCCGAGGATGCCCTCAACCATCCCCTCGGCGCCGCGCGGGCGCAGCTGCACGAGACCTACATCGTCGCGCAGACCCGCGACGGCGTGGTGATCGTCGACCAGCACGCGGCGCACGAGCGCCTCGTCTACGAGCGGATGAAGCGCGAGCGCGCGGCGGGCGGCATCCTGCGCCAGGGCCTCTTGATCCCCGACGTGATCGAGATGGCGCCCGAGGCCGCCGAGCGGCTGGCCGCGGCCGCCCCCGAGCTTGACCGGCTCGGCCTGACGCTGGAGGCCTTCGGCCCCGGGGCGGTGCTGGTGCGCGCGGTGCCCGCGGCTTTGGCCGGCGCCTCGGTGCGCCACCTCGTCGCCGACATCCTCGACGCGCTGGACGACAGCGGGGTCGAGGAGGGCGGGGCCGGGGCCCTGGAGGACGGCCCGCTCGGGCGGCGCCTCGACGCGGTGCTGTCGCGGATGAGCTGCCACGGCTCGATCCGCGCCGGAAGGCGCCTGCGCCCGGAGGAGATGAACGCGCTCTTGCGCGCCATGGAGGCGACGCCGAATTCCGGCCAGTGCAACCACGGCCGCCCGACCTACGTCGCCCTCGGCCGCCACGACATCGAGCGGCTGTTCGGGAGACGCTGAGCGGGGTGGCGCCCGGTCAGTCCGGGATCGCGAACCCGATCGACTGGCACAGGATCGCGACCATCGTCACGCCGCCGGCGACGAGCCCCATCCGGTCCGGGCGCGCGGGCGCCGACGGCGCGGCGCCGAGACGCAGCTCGTCCTCGTAGCGTGCCAGGATCCAGGCCTGCAGCGACGGTGCGGTCAGGGCGAGCCAGGCCCACAGGCCGATCGCCACGAAACCCAGGGCCTGTCCGCCATAGGTGAAGACGTCGTCGATCATGGCGCTCTCGGAGCGAGCACCCCCTCGCCGCGAACCTAGCCCAGCCGTCCGGCACCTGGAAAGCCCGGTCGGGGTTCGACCGCGTCGCCGACGCGCCTTTCGCGTGCGCTCGCACACGGATCGGCCTATGACACGCCCGACATCCGAACAACCCGGCGCCTTCCCGATGACCGCACTCGCAGATCTGTCCCCCGCCGAACTGGCCGCGCGCTACGCGCAGGCGCAGGGCGCCTACGAAGCGTTCCGCGCCCGCGGGCTCAAGCTCGACATGACCCGGGGCAAGCCCTCGCCCGAGCAGCTCGACCTCGCGTCGGGCATGCTGGCGCTGCCCGGCAACGGCGACCACACCACGGCGTCGGGGGAGGATGCCCGCAACTACGGCGGCCTGCAGGGCCTGGCGGAGGCGCGCGCGCTGTTCGGGCCGGCGCTGCTCGGCGTGCCCGCGGAGCAGGTGGTGGTGGCCGAGAACGCGAGCCTCGCCGTGATGCACGACTGCATCGTCTGGGCGATGCTGAAGGGCGTGCCGGGCTCGGAGCGCCTGTGGTCGCGCGAGGAGGCGCCGGCCTTCCTCTGCCCGGTGCCGGGCTACGACCGCCACTTCGCCCTGTGCGAGGAATTCGGCATCCGCATGCTGCCGGTGCCGATGACGCCGGACGGGCCGGACATGGAGGTGGTCGAGGCCCTCGTCGCCGACCCGGCGGTGAAGGGGATGTGGTGCGTCCCGAAATACTCGAACCCGTCCGGCGAGATCTATTCGGAGGAGACCGTCCGGCGGCTCGCCGCGATGAAGGCCGGCGCCCCGGACTTCCGCCTGTTCTGGGACAACGCCTACGCCGTCCACCACCTCACGCCCGAGCACCACGCGATCCCCGACATCCTGGAAGCCTGCCGGGCGGCCGGGCATCCGGACCGCGCCTTCATCTTCGCCTCGACCTCGAAGATCACGCTCGCCGGCGCGGGGCTGGCCTTCTTCGCCGGCTCCCCCGACAACGTGCGCTGGTACCTCGCGCGGGCGGGCAAGCGCACGATCGGCCCGGACAAGCTGAACCAGCTCCGGCACGTCCGCTTCCTGCGCGACGCGGCGGGGCTCACCGCCCACATGGAGCGCCAGCGCGAGCTCCTCGCCCCGAAGTTCTCCGCCGTCACCGAGGCGCTCGCGCGGCACCTGACCGGGACGGACGTGGCCTGGAGCCGGCCCGAGGGCGGCTACTTCGTCAGCGTGGACGCCGGCGTCGGCACCGCCGAGCGCATCGTCGAGCTGGCCAAGGGCGCCGGCATCGGCCTGACGCCGGCCGGCGCGACCTTCCCCTACGGCCGCGACCCCCGCGACGCGGCGCTGCGGCTGGCGCCGTCCTATCCGAGCCTGTCCGAGGTCCGGGAGGCGGCAGAAGGGATCGCGCTCTGCATCCTGCTCGCCGCGCTCGAATCGGAGCGGGCGGTGCGCGCGGCGCCGCAGGAATGAGCGGCCTGCTCCGGGCGGCCGGCTTCCTCGTCCTGGCGGCGACGCTGCCGGCCTGCGCCGCGC
>NZ_VRVH01000462.1:0-2520 GCF_008040095.1 Methylobacterium sp. WL6
GGCCGGCGGCGATGCCCGGAGCGCCGCGAGCAGCGGGCCGGGCGCGGCCTGGATCGCCAGGGCCGGCTGGTAGACCCGGCCGAGCTCGTTCGCGTCCGGGTGGGCGTGGACCAGCGGCAGGCCGGGATCGGGGATGCCGAGCAGGCGATAGGACTGCGCCGGCATCTCCGAGAGCCGGCCGCCGATCATCACCAGCAGGTCGGCCGCGCGGATGCGGGCGACGAGGGCCGGGTTCGGGCCGATGCCGAGCTCGCCGGCGTAGTGCGGATGGTCGGCCGGGAAGAGGTGGGCGCGCCGGAACGAGGTCGCCACCGGCAGGTCCTCGGCCTCGGCGACGGCGACGAGGTCGTCGCGCGCGGCCTCGTTCCAGCGCGATCCGCCGACGAGGACGATCGGGCTTTGCGCGCCGTCGAGCCTCCGGCGCAGGTCGGACACGTCCTCCGGGCGGGGTGCGGGCTCCGCCGGCTCGACGGGCCCCGCATCGGCGACCGCGACCGCGTCGTCGAGCATGTCCTCCGGCAGCGCCACCACCACCGGGCCGGGGCGCCCCTGCATCGCCGTCCGGAAGGCGCGGGCCACGAGCTCGGGGATGCGCGCGGCGTCGTCGATCTCGACCACCCACTTGGCCACGGTGCCGAACATCGCGCGGTAGTCGATCTCCTGGAACGCGTCGCGGTCCCGCATCGCGCGGGCGACCTGGCCGACGAACAGAATTATCGGCGTCGAGTCCTGCTGCGCCACGTGCAGGCCGGACGCGGCGTTGGTGGCGCCGGGGCCGCGGGTGACGAAGCAGATGCCCGGCCGGCCGGTGAGCTTGCCCGCCGCCTCGGCCATCATCGCGGCGCCGCCCTCCTGCCGGCAGACCAGCACGTCGACGTCCGTGTCGTAGAGCGCGTCGAGCACGGCGAGGTAGCTCTCGCCGGGGACGCAGGTCAGGCGCCCGACGCCCTGCGCCAGGAGCTGGTCGACGAGCACGCGCGCGCCGGTTCGGGTTCGGGCCATCGACGGTTTCCTCGTGCGGACCGGAGCGGTCGCCCTCGCGCGGGGAAGTCTGGTTCGCCGGGCGTCGAAGGCAAGGCCGCAGCCCGCGCGCGGCGGCGGGAGACGAGGCCGTCGCGAACATGCTCGGCCTCCGTTCGAGCCCCTGCCGCGCGGGGCGGCCCTGTCAGTCGGTCGCGTCATCGGCGCCGGACACCGCATCGCGGAAGCGAAGCAGGCGGGCGCGGGCCGAGCGCGAATCCGCCTCGGGTGCGTCGCCGTCCGGACGAAGGGCGGCGGCCTCGTCGAGACCGGTGGCGTGCTGCGCCCGCACGAGCGGTGCGCCGATCGCGGCCATCAGGATCCGCAACCCGTCGATCCAGTCCTCGACCTCGGCCAGCGAGGCGAAGCCCTCGCGCCGATACGTCTTGTCGGGTGCGAGCGTGGCGACGGCGTCGAACAGGCCGTCGTCCCGGTCGTGAATGCGATAGGAAACCAAGCGAGGCATGACGAATAGATACCTCAACCTTCCCCGTGCGAGAAGGTTGCCCGTGAGGAAATCGGACGCGATGGTATCGGTTCCGACCTTCAGGCAGCGCATTCGGGTCGCACGGTCCCGTGATCCGCGAAGCTCAGCATCCGGGCGCGATTGCCTGAGCCCGTGATGCGCGGCACGGTGATTCCGAAGGATGGGGCGTTGCTTGCCGAGGCAACGATTTCTGAAGTCGCTCGCGACCGCGCCCCGTTCATCACCGGCTCAGAATTTAATATGCAATTACCTTAGACTGGCTCAAAAGAGCTTGACCGTAAGAACCTTGGGACGCTCCATCGGCATGACGCACGCCATCTCCAACGGTCGGGACGAAACCTTCGAGACCGAGCTGAACGAGGTCGACGTCGCGGCCGCGGTCCGCAACCACCTCGGCGGCGAGCTGCGCGCCTACTTTGCCCTGCCGACCTGCGATGCCCTGCCGGAACCGCTCCTCGTGCTGGTGCGCCGCTTCGAGGCGGTGCTGGCGAGCCGCGGCGAGACGCCGACCACGGCGTTCCGCGACGACCTGATGGCGGTGCTTCCGGCTTTGCGCACCTTCGCGTTCTCGCTCGTCGGCGACATGAGCCGGACCGACGACCTGGTCCAGGAAACGCTGATGAAGGCGTGGATGAACCAGCACCGGTTCCAGCCGGGCTCGAACCTGGTCGCGTGGCTGTTCACGATCATGCGCAACCAGTTCTACACCGAGATCCGCAAGCGCAAGCGCGAGGTCGAGGATGCGGACGGGGTCCAGGCCGGCAAGCTCACCGCCGTGCCCGATCAGGAGGACGTCGTCACCCTGAAGCGGCTCTACGCGGTGATGGAGACGCTGCCGGCGACGCAGCGGGAGGCGCTGCTCCTCGTCGGGGCCGAGGGCCTGACCTACGAGGAGGCGGCGGTCCGGCTGCAGTGCCAGGTCGGCACGGTGAAGAGCCGGGTCAGCCGGGCCCGCGGACAGCTCGCCGGCCTGCTCGGGCTCGAGCGGGAGCCGCCGCCGCGTCACGCGCCCT
>NZ_VRVH01000463.1:0-2506 GCF_008040095.1 Methylobacterium sp. WL6
AGCGGGATCAGCCCGGACGTCGCCACCGCGACGGCGACCTCGCTCCGCGGCCCGCGCATCGCGGTCGCCTGGAACGGCAGGTCGAGGATCGTGACCGCCGGCTCGGCGGCGGCGGGCGTGGCGGCGAGAGCGACGAGGAGCAACCAGCGGGACAGCCGGTCAGACATGCTGCCCGCCGTTGATGTGCAGCTCGGCGCCGTTCACGTAGGACGAGGCCTCGGTGCACAGGAAGTAGATCGCCTTGGCGACCTCGTCGGGCGTGCCGAGGCGGCGCTGCGGGATCTGCTCGACCAGCTTGTCGGTTCCGGGCGACAGGATCGCGGTGTCGATCTCGCCGGGCGAGATCGCGTTGACGCGCACGCCCAGCGGCCCGAAATCGGCGGCCATCTCGCGGGTCAGGCCGGCCAGCGCCGACTTCGAGGTGCCGTAGGCCGCGCCCGCGAACGGGTGGACGCGCGACCCGGCGATCGAGGTGACGTTGACGATCGACCCCTTGGCGCGGGCGAGCTCGTCGCGCAGGCCCTGGGCGAGCAGCACGGGCGCGAAGAAGTTCACTTGGAACACCCGCTGCCAGGTCGCGAAGTCGGTCGGCAGGGCGCCGAGGCGCTCGCCGTTCGGCCCCTTGGGCGAGATGCCGGCATTGTTGACCAGCGCGTGGAGCAGGCCGCCCTCGATCGACAGCCGCTCGGCGACCTCGCGGACCCCGCGCACGGTATCCTCGGCGTCGGCGAGGTCGACCTGGAGGTGGTCCTCCGGGCCCATCTCCCATGGGCAGTTCTCGGGAAAGGCGTGGCGCGAGCAGGTGATCACCCGCCATCCCGCCGCGGAGAAGCGCTTGACGGTGGCGTGGCCGATGCCCCGGCTCGCCCCGGTGAGCAGCATGACGCGACGGCGTTCGTTTCCGGGTATGGCCAAGGCCGTGCCTCGCTTCCGATCGGGGTCGGCGCCGGGGCACCCCGGCGGGCCGCCGCGCTGAGCCCAAGGTCTAAGCGCAGCCGGCCCGAAAATCCAGGGACTTCGCCGCGTCGCAACACCGGCGGGGACGCTTGACCGGGCACCGATGCGGCGGGATCACCGGGGCTCCGCAGCCCCTCGCACCGGATCGCCCCCTCATGCCGACCACGGCCCGCCCCACCGATCGCATGCCCGCCATTTCCGCGGATCGGCTCACCCCGGCGCAGCTCGCGGCGTCGGACGCGTTCTTCGCAGCGCGCAAGACGCCGGTCTTCGGCCCGTTCGTGCCGCTGCTGCGCAGCCCCGACCTGATGCTGCGCGCGAGCGACATGGGCCTATACCTGCGCTACGACAGCGTTCTGCCGCTCAGGATCAGCGAGTTCGCCATCCTGATCGTCGCCCGCGAGTGGAGCCAGCAGATCGAGTGGCAGATCCACCATCCGATCGCGCTGAAGGCCGGCGTCGACGCGGACGTGGCGCAGGCGATCGCGGAGGGCCGGCGGCCGGAGGGCATGTCGGCCGAGGAAGCCGCGGTCTACGCGTTCTCGACCGAGCTCCAGCGCAACAAGGCGGTGAGCGATCCGACCTACGCGGCCCTCGTCGCGCTCTACGGCGAGCAGGGCGCGATCGATCTCACCGGGATCAACGGCTATTACGCCCTGCTCGCGATGACGATGAACGTCGCCCGCACCGCCCTGCCGGAAGGCGTCGCGCCGCCGCTGCCTGCCCTGATCCCGTAGCGGCTTCTCAGGGATAGAGGCGCGACCGGTCCCAGCCCTTGCCGTTGCGGGTGAACCGGACGCGGTCGTGCAGGCGGTAGTCGCCGTTGCGCCAGAACTCCATCGCCACCGGGGCGATCCGGAACCCGGTCCAGTTCTCCGGCCGCGGAACCGGCCCGTCCTCGTAGCGGGCCGACAGCTCCGCCACCTCCGCCATCAGCGCGTCGCGGCCCGCGAGCGGGCGCGACTGGCGGCTGGCGATGGCGCCGAGCCGGCTGTCGCGGTGGCGGCTGGCGAAGTAGGCGTCCGCCTCCTCGGGCGTCACTCGCGACACCGGACCGCGGACGCGGATCTGCCGGCGCAGGCTCTTCCAATGCAGCACGAAGGCGGCCTGCGGGTTGGCGGCGAGCTCCTCGCCCTTGGCCGATTCGACGTTGGTGTAGAAGACGAAGCCGCGCTCGTCGAAGCCCTTCAGCAGCACCATCCGCACGTCGGGCAGGCCGTCCGCGCCTGTGGTAGCCAGCGCGATCGCGTTGGCGTCCTCGGGCTCGGACGCCGTCGCCTCGGCCATCCAGGCGGCGAACAGGCCGAACGGATCGTCGCTCAGGGTGAAGTCGGCGGCATCCGGGACCGCATCGCGCCCGCCCGACTCATCGATCTTTAACGCGTCCACGACTTAATCCTCCGTTGTGAGATCCGGGTCGGGGGGCACCGACGTTGGAGCACACTTACGCGCCATCTCGTCTTGGGTTCAGGGTCTCGGGTTCAGGTGTAATGCGTCGTCGCGAAAAGAAGGAAGGGGCTGCGGCGATGCCGCGGGGGGAAGCGCGGGC
>NZ_VRVH01000464.1:0-2498 GCF_008040095.1 Methylobacterium sp. WL6
AAACCGCGACCTCGTCTACGTCTCCAACGCCCCCTTCACCGAAGTCTCCAAGGTCGTCAGCGTCTTCTCCACCGTCGCAGGCCCCGTCGCATCCGCAGCCTCCGTCTACGCCTACTCACGGTAGGCGACGACCGGCTCGCAACGCCCCCGGACGCGGTTCCGGGACAATCCCGGCGTGCCGCGGCGCCGACGGCGAGCCCGGGCGGGAGGGGCACGCCCGTCGGGTTCGACGTCGAGGTCGGATCCGGCGCGGCAACCGCCGCAGGACGGTCGCGTCGGCCACCGGCGTTCTCGCGTGGCATCCTCGTCGATTCGACGCGCGAACCTCGGATCATGCCGGTCGGCGCCCGAGCGCGCCTCGGCGTGCCGTCGACCGCCCTTGGCGGATCGACCGCCGCGGTGATCGCGCAACGCGAATCACCTGCCCTTCGCCGGGAACGGCCCATCCGGGCTTTCGCCCGTCGGTCGATCGCTGCGCCGCGCACCGCGCAGCGCCCCAGCAGCGAAAAACAGCTAGTCCATCGGTACTAGAACCACCTGACCGATACGCCGAGCAAGGTGTTGCGGCGCGCGATCGCCGCAGGATCGGCATCAGGATTTTTTCCCAACAACCATGGATTGGTGCGACCGCGCGGGAGAATTGCGCACAATTTAGTTCGAATCGGCCGACATTTCCGAACGTTTGTCCGCATCGCTGAGGTTCTTGATCTGCGCATTGCGCCGGAGTACCGCCGATCAGGCCGGAATTCCTCAGGATTCGGTCAAAAACCCCGAAATAATCTTGCCGGGTGCCGAAACTGAGCTTACGGTTCGAACTATCACCCGAAGTCAGAATGACGGTACGAAGATCATGAGTGAACCAGACATCGACAAGGCCCGCTTCATCACGTTGGCCGCGGACATCGTCTCCGCCTATGTCAGCAACAATCACGTCCAGAGCGCCGAACTGCCGAAGCTCCTGAGCGATGTGCACGAGGCGATCGTCGGCGTGTCTGGTGCAAATGGCCCGGTCGCCGAGGTCGGGCCGCCGAAGGCGACCGCGCAGGAAATCCGTCGCTCGGTCACGGCGGATTACCTGATCAGCTTCGAGGACGGGAAGCAGTACAAGACCCTGCGCCGGCACCTGACCCTGCGCGGCCTCTCGCCCGAGCAGTATCGCGCGAAGTGGGGCCTGGCGCCCGACTATCCGATGACGTCGCAGAGCTATTCCGAGCAGCGCTCCGAGCTGGCCCGCGCCCTCGGCCTCGGCCAGCAGCGCCGCAAGAACGTGGCGAAGGCCGCCCCGTCCGAGCCGGTGGTCACCGAGGAGGAGGCGCCCGCCGCCGAATCCGAGGCGCCCGCCAAGAAGACCCGCGCGCCCCGGAAGAAGAAGGACGCCTGAGGACCCGCCTCGGCGACCCGGGACGCGACGACACGAGACCTGCGATGCGGAAGGCCGGAGGCGGGATGACCCCTCCGGCCTTTCTGCATTCTACGCGGCCTCGGAACGTTCGGCGCGTCGTCGGCTTGCTTTCGGCGACAGGCTTGCGCGCCGGCCGGGCGGTCGCCGCGGAAAACCATCCGAGCAGGAGCGAGACATGGCCTTCATCGAGACAAGGGACGGCACACGGCTCTACTACAAGGATTGGGGCACCGGCCGGCCGGTGGTGCTGATCCACGGCTGGCCGCTCGACGCCGACATGTGGGAACATCAGATGCCGGTGCTCGCCGAGGCGGGCTACCGGGTCGTCGCCTACGACCGCCGCGGCTTCGGCCGGTCGGACCAGCCCTGGACCGGCTACGATTACGACACCTTCGCCGACGACCTGAAGGCGGTGCTCGACCACCTCGACCTCCGCGACGCCGCCCTGGTCGGCTTCTCGATGGGCGGCGGCGAGATCGCCCGCTACATGTCCCGGCACGGCGGCGCGCGCGTCGCGAAGGCGGTGCTGGTCTCCGCGGTGACGCCCTACCTCCTCAAGACCGGCAACAATCCCGACGGCGTCGACGGCAGCCTCTTTCAGGGCATGATCGACGGCCTCGTGAAGGACCGTCCGGCCTTCCTGGCGAACTTCGCCAAGACCTTCTTCGGCGCCGGCGTCTTCCACTCCCCGGTCTCGACGGAGACGATGACCTGGGCCGGCAAACTGGCGATGCTGGCCTCGCCCAAGGCGACGACCGCTTGCGTGAGCGCCTTCGGCACCACCGACTTCCGGGCCGACATGGCGCATTTCACGGTGCCGACGCTGGTGATCCACGGCGACGACGACCAGACCGTGCCGATCGCGGTATCGGGAAAGGCGGCCGCCGCCGCGATCCCCGGCGCGGCGTTCGTCGTCTACGAGGGCGCCCCGCACGCGGTGCCGTTCACCCATGCCGAACGGTTGAACGCCGACCTGCTGGCGTTCTTGAAGGGCTGAACGCGTGCGTGCGCGAGCCCGGGATCGGGCTCTCGCGCGCCGCATTCGGCCGCGATAGACAGGCCGCAAACGCCCGTCGGTCCGGGCCGGCCCGGCGCC
>NZ_VRVH01000465.1:0-2489 GCF_008040095.1 Methylobacterium sp. WL6
GGACGGGCGCCGCGCGCCCGCCTCGGCGCCGCGCGAGGGCGATCGGCCCGGTCGGGTCCGGAATCGGGATGATGCGATGGGCCGGCGCCTCGGGGAGATGCCGGCGGGGGACGCGCGAACGTGAGCAGCACAGAGGCGCTTCAGGCGAGGGACGACGAAACGACGGCGGACGAGGCGGCGCGCGAGGCGAAGCGCGTCGCGGCGCTGCTGGCGCTCGGGATCCTGGATACGCCGCCGGAGGATCATTTCGAGGCGGTGTGCCGCACGGCCTGCCGCCTGTTCGGCGTCGAGACCGCCTTCGTCGGGTTCATCGACGCCGACCGGCAATGGCTGAAGACGCCGTGCGCGCTGGTGCCGGGCGAGCTGCCGCGGCAGAAGAGCTTCTGCACCTACACGATCCAGACGGACGCGGTGCACGTCGTCCCGGACGCGCGGCTCGACCCGCGCTTCTCCGGCAGCCCGCTCGTCGACGGCACGGCGGGGGCAACCCGGTTCTATGCCGGCACGCCCCTGAGCCTCGCCCCCGGGATCCGCGTCGGTACCCTCTGCCTCGTCGACTCGCGGCTGCGCGACTTCTCGCCTGAGGACGGCGTCGCGCTGCAGGACCTCGCCGAGATCGTCGTCGCGCACCTGCGCCTCTCGGAGTCGAACGCGGCGCTCGGGCGCGAGATGGCCCTGCGCAGCGCGCACGAGGCGCAGCTGGAGTGCCAGGCGGCCGAGATCGCCGAGCGCTCCGCGGCGCAGGCCAGCGCCAACCACCTGCTGACTATGGCCGAGCAGCTCGCCAGCATCGGCAACTGGCGCGTCCCGCTGCCGGCGGGTCAGCCGATCTGGTCGTTGGGGCTCTACGAGATCGCCGGGCTCGACCCCGCCACCGCGCCGCCGCACCTCTCGACCTTCGCCGAGATCTATCACGCCGACGACCGGGAGCGGCTGATCGCCGTCGTCGGCGACGCGATCGCGCGGGCCGAGAACTTCGCCTTCGACGCCCGCATCCTGCGGCCGGACGGCACCGAGCGCGACGTGGTGGTGCGCGGCACCTGCGAGACCGACGCCGCGGGCACGGTCACCGGCCTGTTCGGCGTGATGATCGACATCACCGCGCGCCGGCGGGCCGAGGCCGACGTCCACCGCAGCGAGAGCCGCTATCGCGGGCTGGCCGACACCCTGCCGCTGCTGGTCTGGGCGATGCGGCCGGGCGACGGCGAGATCACCTACGCGAACCCCCAGTTCCACGCGTATTACGGGCCGATCGGCACCGGCCGCGCCGCGCGGGTCGCCTGCAACCATCCCGACGACGCGCCCGCCATGGCGACGGCGTGGCGGGCGGCGCAGGCCGGCGAGACCGCCTATTCCGGGGAATGGCGCCTGCGCCGCGCCGACGGCACCTATCGCTGGCACAAGCTGACGATGACGCCGGTCCACCTGATGGCCGACGGCACCGTCATCGAGTGGCTCGGCACGGCGCTCGACATCGACGAGATCGTCACCGCCCGGATGGCGGAGCACGATGCCCGCGGCCTGCTGCGGATCGCCCTGGAGGCCGCCGAGGCCGGGACCTGGGATTGGGACATGCAGACCGGGGTGAGCCTGCTCTCGCCCGAGAGCCTGCGCATCTACGGGCTGCCCGAGGACGGCGAGCCGCGCGGCATCACCACCGCCGCGTGGACGGCCCTGGTCGATCCCGAGCAGGTCGGCGAGGTCTGGGACGCGATCCGGCACGCGATCGACACCCGCACCACCTACGCCGCCGAGTTCCGGGTCGGCGAGCGCTGGGTCTACGCCCGCGGCCGGCCGCTGTTCGGGGCCGACGACCGCCCGTACCGGATGGTCGGCCTCCACATCGACATCACCGAGCGCAAGTCGGCGGAGGTGGCCTTGCGCTCGATCACCGCCGAGGCCCAGGCCGCGCGTGCCGAGGCCGAGCGCGCGAGCGAGGCCAAGAGCGACTTCCTCGCGGCGATGAGCCACGAGATCCGCACGCCCCTGAACGGCATCCTCGGCTACGCCGACATGCTGCTCGACGAGACCCACCTGCGGGCGGAGGACCGTCACCGGCTCGAGCTGATCCAGTGCTCGGGCGCCGCGCTGCTCACCGTCGTCAACGACATCCTCGACTTCTCGAAGATCGAGGCCGGGCAGCTGACCCTCGACCCGGTCTCGTTCCCGCTGGTCTCGGTGATCGACAACACCGTCTCGATCGTCCGCGGCGGCGCGCTGAAGAGCAACCTGCGGATCGAGACCCGGATCGACCCGGATCTGCCCGCCTTCGTCCTCGGCGACGCGAGCCGCCTGCGCCAGGTGCTGCTGAACCTGCTGAACAACGCGGTGAAGTTCACCCCCGTCGGCTCGGTGACCCTCGTGGTCCGGCGCGAGCGCTCGGGGGCGCGCGGCCACGACCTGCGCTTCGAGGTCACCGACACCGGCATCGGGATCAATTCGGCGCAGCAGGACCGGCTGTTCAAGCGCTTCAGCCAGGTCGACGGCTC
>NZ_VRVH01000466.1:0-2483 GCF_008040095.1 Methylobacterium sp. WL6
GCCTCGGCCGCCATCAGCGCCGTCGCGCCGGAGCCGCAGCCGACGTCGAGCACCCCGTCGCTCGGCCGCAGGTCGGCGGCGGCGAGCAGCGCCTCGGTCAGCGGCGCGAACACCGCATCGAGCACGCCCTGGCTGCGCGCCCAGCGCTGGCCGACCGCGCCGTTCCAGTATTCGGCCTGGGTCATCGTCGCTGTCATGGCCTGCTCCGTCGCTCGGCGATCCGGGCGGCATCTTGCATGCCGGGCGGCCGCCGTCAGCGGGGCGCGGCGACGCCGGCGCGTTTCGCCGGTTTCAGGCCGCGGCCATCCGCGCCCCCGCCTGCGACGCCAGCAGGTCCGCCACGGCCTCGGCCGACATCGGCCGGCCGAGATGGTAGCCCTGGAACAGGGTGCAGCCGAACGCCTGCAGCGTGGCGAGGTCGTCGGCGGTCTCGACGCCCTCGGCGACCACCTCGATGTCGAGCCAGCGCCCGAGCGCGAGCACGGCCTGGACCAGCCCGCACTTGTCGTCCGAGCCGGTCAGCCCGGTGACGAAGCTGCGGTCGATCTTGATGCGGTGGGCCTGGAGCTGGCGCAGGGAGGCGAGGGAGGAGTAGCCGATCCCGAAATCGTCCAGCGTCACGCGGATGCCGGCCTCGGCCAGCGCCGTGAGTTTGGCCTGCACCGCGCCGATGTCGAGGGCGGTCTCCTCGGTGATCTCGATCTCCAGCATCCGCGGCGGCAGGCCGAGGGCGGCCAGACGGCCGAGCACGATCTCGTCGACGGCGATCTGCGCCATCTCGCGGGGCGAGACGTTGAGCGCGACCTGGACCGTCTCCAGCCCGTGCCGGCACAGGGTCGCCACCATCGCGCAGGCCTGCTCGAGGATGGCGCGCAGCAGCGACTCGGTGAGGCCGGCCGTCGCCGCCGCCGCGACGACGTCGGCCGGCGGGATCCAGCCGTGGCGCGGGTGGTTCCAGCGCACCAGCGCCTCCAGGCTCACCAGGGTGCGCCCGTCCCGCCCGAAGATCGGCTGGAAGCACACCGTCACCACGCCCTCGGCGAGCGCCTGCGACAGGTCGCGCTCGCTGTCGCGCCGCGTTTCCATCCGGTCGCGCAGGCATTCGTCGAACAGGCGGGCGCGGTTCCGGCCGGCGCCCTTGGCCGCGTAGAGCGCCTCGTCGGCGCAGCTCAGGCGATGCGTCAGGCTGCCGGCGTCGCCCTGGTGGATGCCGATGCTGATGCCGAGCCGGCCGGCGTCGAGGGATTCGAACGGCTCGGCGACCGCGCCGATCAGGCGGGCGGCGAGCACGTCCTGCGCGATCCCCGCCGGCGCCGGCGCGTAGAGCACGGCGAACTCGTCGCCGCCGAGCCGGGCGGCGAGGCTGCCCGGCGGCAGGGCGGCGGCCATCCTTCGCGCCACCTCGGCCAGGACCCGGTCGCCCATGGTGTGGCCGTGGACGTCGTTGACGGATTTGAAGCCGTCGAGGTCGAGCAGCATCAGGCAATGCGCGACGGGCTCGACCGCCGCGTCGTCGCGCAAGGCTGCCTCACCGCGCAAGGCTCCATCACCGCGCAAGGCTGCGTCGGCATCCTGCTGGAAGCCGGCGCGGTTCAGGAGGCCGGTGAGGTCGTCGTGGGTCGCCCGCCGCGCCATCTCGAGGGCGAGCGCGCTGGCGCTGGCATGGGCCTCCATGCGCGACTGCGCGAGGGCGCTGGCCTCGTTCTTCAGCCGGCTCGCCTCGCGAAAACCCGCCTCGCACAGGAACGCACCGCGGATCATCGCGGCGAGGTAGAGCAGCACCGTCGCGGCGAGGCAGATCCGGTCGAAGCCGCCGGCCACGAGCAGGCATCCGGCAAACGAGAGCAGCGGCGGGGTGAAGAAGCCGATCGGCATGCGGGCGAAGGCGGTGCCGTAGGTGACGGCGCCGGCGGTCGTGCCGCATGTCAACGTCAGGTAGAACACCGTCTGCGCCGCGGTGCAGCCGGCGCACAGCGCCGGAAGGAACGCCCAGACCAGGCCCGACAGCCAGGCCGCCATCCAGACCAGGCGCAGGTGCCGGTCGACCGAGCGGGCGGCGGCCTCCGCCGACAGCGCCGTCCGCGGCGACAGCGCGGCGCAGGGTACGCGGCACAGGGCGAGGCGCAGCAGGTTGGCCGCCGTCGAGGCCGCGAACCAGGTCGCGCCGACGGCGCCCTGCCCGGCATGGATCGCCACGATCATGCCGACCAGGCCGAGGGCCATGTTGATCGGGATGGCGGTCGACATGCTCAGGCGCAGGGCCGCGAGCTGATCCCGCCGGATCAGGCGGTCGAGGTCCGACGGGCTCGGTACCGAACGGGGCCGGTCGTTCAAGGGGTCAGGCACGTCGCATCCAACCTGCAGGCGTTTCTTCGACTGACGCCGGAGCGGTGAAGGATCGCTTAAGCACGCGGGCCGCCGAGCGCCGGACGGCGCGCGTGCGACATCAGCGCCGGGGGCCGCCGCCCGGCGCTGATGTCGCA
>NZ_VRVH01000467.1:0-2467 GCF_008040095.1 Methylobacterium sp. WL6
CCCCCCCCCCTTTTTTTTTTTCACGCCCAACCCGCCATCCGACATCTGCGCTTGTCTGGTGGGCTCGTATTTGTTTATAAGACGCGGGAAGGGGCGTGGGCGACGCGGCGCTCGTCCGCGGCGCCCTGCCGCAAAAGACGCTTCATGTCGCCGATCAATGGGGCGAAAGCGTGCCACGTCGGCCCGAGGGCGCCAGGGGGAGACGATAATCCTCTCTCCCGGCGCCGTCCCGACGCGGTCGCGGAACGCGCCGACCATGCCGGTTCGCGATCGGCGGGCCTCCCCCGCAGCGGCGTATCGCTCGGGCGCGTTCACGTCGCCGTGAGACCGAAAGGGCGGCGGGCCGCGCCCGAGCCCGCCCGCCGAGACGACCGGGCGGGTGGCGCCGCCCTGTCCCTTTGAGAGGCAGCGCTATCATCTCCGCGCGTAGCATCGTTTTAATGATAACCACTCATGAACAGCGCGGACCGAGCAGCAAGGTAGGCTGAAATAGAGACCCAAGCGACGCAAATAGCGCCGAACGGGTCTGGAAATAAGAAAATAATCAAGCGTCACGATCGGGAAGTCGCGTCGAGCAAAGACACCAGCACACTTGCCTGAAACGTCGGGCGTCATCCGACGATCACGGCAGGATTTGACCAACAATCGAAATCCACCCCGGGCATGCGCGCCCTGCGCACGCGTGCCGGCGGCATCGCCTTGCCTGTCCAGATCTCTGCGTCGCGTTCCTTGAGGACATACCGGCCGTCATGCCCAGCCATCGACCCTGCGACCGCCCCGCTGCGCGCCTGCACCGCGACCTCCTGACCACGACCGCCTTGGCCCTGGCGCTCGGCCTCGCCGCGACGGGCTCGGCCTCGGCACAGGCCTACAATGCCGGCACCGGCGCCACCTCGGCCGGAGCGAATTCGACCGCGGTCGGCCCGAACGCGGCGGCCGGCGGCGACGAGTCCTTCGCCGGCGGCTACAACGCGAGCTCGTCCGGTGCCGGATCCGTGGCGATCGGCTCGGGCGCCGCCGCGCAATCGGCGACGACCAACCAGGGCATCATCAACTACCGGGACGCCAACGGCGTCGGCAACCCGACGGCCGGGACCGGGGGCGACATCCGGAACGGCGCGAACGGCAGCACCACGCCGCCGGGTCCCGGGGAGGTCAATGCCGGCGCGCAGCCGTCGGGCACCGCGATCGGCAAGAAGTCCACCGTCGGCGCCGCCGGCGGCGTCGCCGTCGGCTACAACAACGCAGCCGGCACCGGGACCTTCAACTCGACCGCGATCGGCGCCAACAACGCCGCGTCCGGCTCCTACGGCGTCGCGATCGGCTACGCCAACATCGCCACCGGCCGCTCGACCCTGTCGCTCGGCACCAACAACCAGGCGCTCGGCGACGTCGCCATCGCCCTGGGACGGCAATCCTACGCGGTCGGCGACTTCTCGTTCGCCCAGGGCTTCATCGCCAGCGCCTACGGGCAGGATGCGCTGGCGCTCGGCCGGCTCTCCGTCGCCGGCGAGACCGGCAGCAACCCGACCGCCAGCAACATCGCGATCGGCGACAATTCCAACGCCGTCGGCGGCTCGGCGCTGGCGCTCGGCAGCGGCGCCTCGGCGACCAAGGCGCGCTCGGTGGCGCTCGGCGCCGGCTCGATGGCGCTGCGCGGCAGCCTGAGCGGCACCGAGGCCTACACCACGACCACCCTGTCCTCGGCCAACACCGAGCTCTCGGTCGGCGCGGCGGGCGCGGAGCGGCAGATCACCAACGTCGCGGGCGGCCAGCAGGACACCGACGCGGTCAACCTGCGCCAGCTCCGCTCGGTCGGGAACGGCGTCGCCGGGAACGCGACCGCGCTCGGGGGCAGCTTCGGCAGCGACGGCACCTACACGGCGCCGAGCTACAGCTACAACGGAAAGCCCTACGCCACCGTGCCCGGCGTCGTCGGCGCCATCGACCAGCTCGGCCTGCGCTACGACACCGACGGTTCGGGCAACCGGCTCGCCAGCATCGACCTGACCCGCGGCGGCAGCGTCGGCTCGGCGGTCGGCATCACCGGGCTCGCGCCGGCGACGACCGACAGCGGCGCCGTGGCGCTGTCGCAGATGCCGCTGCGATATTCCACGTCGGCGGACCCGACGACCGCGAACCCGGCCACGCCCTCGAACGACGCGACGCTGGTCGGCGCCAACGGCGGCGCTCCGGTCGCCCTGCACAACGTCGCCCCGGGAAGCCTCGCCTCGGGCTCGACCGACGCGGTCAACGGCGGCCAGCTGTTCACGACGAACCAGGCCGTGGCGACGAACGCCGGCAACCTCACCGCGCTGCGCAGCGGCCTCGACGCCGGCACGATCGGCCTCGTCCAGCAGGATGCCGCGAGCCGCACCATCACGGTCGGCTCGGCCTCCGACGGCAGCGTGGTCGACTTCACCGGCACCGCGGGCGCGCGCCGCCTGACCGGGCTCGCCGCCGGCAG
>NZ_VRVH01000468.1:0-2466 GCF_008040095.1 Methylobacterium sp. WL6
GTGGCGCCGCGGCGATCGCTGGCATCGAAGCCGTAGCCGGCGTTGATACCGAAGTACGCGCCCGTCCAGGTGAACACCGGAACCGGGGTGAACACCGGCGGCGGAGCGCGACGCGGAAGGTCGGCGGCGGACGCGACGGCGGTGAGGCCGGCGAGAACGGTGGTGGCGAGGAGAAGGCTCTTCATTTTTTTCCAGGTCCTGGTTGGCAAAGCCGAGTTTGTTCTAAGCCGGGTTGCCCGCTCGGTCTGTCGCTTTCCTGCAACAAGCTCGCTCAGATGACCCGGAAGCGGTCAACGAAAGATGAAGGTTACGCCCGGCTTACGCGATGTCGTTCGCAGGTGTGTCTTGGCGCACATGGTCCGGCAGGAAAGATCAGGGTTCGCCCCACGCCTCGTTCTGTTGTCCGGGATTCACGATCGATTTACCGAAGACCGGAGCCGTGCTTATCATATGTCATGACCCTGCTCGGGCGGTGGCATTTTATTTCCTCCCTCGGAAGCCGTTGCGGCCGTAAGGCGAAGATTAACCATGAGCCTTCAGCGTCGATCTCCGCGAGGGGCCGGAATTCGGCGGAAAGGTGCGCGATGAGCGAAGACATCGGGTCGGCGAAGTCGCACGGCATCCTGCGCTGGACGATCCAGACCACCGGCATCGCCGCGATCGTCGCCCTCGCGGCGGCCCATCACTTCGCGCGGGCCGATCGGAACGCCGAGCCGACCCGTATGGCCCAGGCGACGTCGAGGGGGACGATCGCCGATCCGGAGACGACCGGCTCGATCGCGCAGGGCGTTCGCGCCGTGAGGCTCGATCCCTGCAACCTCCCTTCGGGCATGCGTGGCCTCCGCCCATAAGGGGCAGTCTTCGCACTTTTCGGAGGGGGAAACCCCGGCTCGTCCGGGTGCATCAGATTGACAAGTGGTTGCAAGGGCCTAAGTGTCCCGCGCACTCGCAGGCGCGGCGGGCCGTCGACCCGACCGGCCGTCGCTGCCGTCGCCGCGACGATGTCCTCCGCGCCGGCCCTGCCCGACCCCGCGCGCAACGGTTCTCAAAAGATTATGTCATTTGCCGATCTCGGATTGAGCGACAAGGTCCTCCAGGCCGTCACCGCCGCCGGCTATACGGAACCGACGCCGATCCAGAGCCAGGCGATCCCGCACGTGCTCGCCCGGCGCGACGTCCTCGGCATCGCGCAGACCGGCACCGGCAAGACGGCCGCGTTCACCCTGCCGATGCTGACGATGCTCGAGAACGGGCGGGCGCGGGCGCGGATGCCGCGGACGCTGATCCTCGAGCCGACCCGCGAGCTGGCGGCGCAGGTGGTCGAGAATTTCGATCGCTATGGCACCAACCACAAGCTCAACGTCGCGCTGATCATCGGCGGCGTCTCCTTCGCCGACCAGGACGCCAAGCTGACCCGCGGCACCGACGTGCTGATCGCGACGCCGGGGCGCCTGCTCGACCATTTCGAGCGCGGCAAGCTGCTGCTCAGCGGCGTCGAGCTCCTGGTCATCGACGAGGCCGACCGCATGCTCGACATGGGGTTCATCCCCGACATCGAGCGCATCGTGAAGATGGTGCCGTTCACCCGCCAGACGCTGTTCTTCTCCGCGACCATGCCGCCGGAGATCGAGCGGCTCGCCGACATCTTCCTGCACAATCCAGAGCGGATCGAGGTGGCGCGCGCCGCCTCCACCGCCTCGACCATCGTGCAGCGTCTGGTCGCGACCTCGTCGGACGGCAGCGCTAAGCGCGAGCGCCTGCGCAAGCTGATCCGCGGCGAAGCGGACCTGAAGAACGGCATCATCTTCTGCAACCGCAAGCGCGACGTCGCGCTGCTGCAGAAGTCGCTGGTGAGCCACGGCTTCGATGCCGCCGCGCTTCATGGCGACATGGACCAGCGCTCGCGCACCACCGCCCTCGATGCCTTCCGCGGCGGCGAGACGGCCTTGCTGGTGGCGAGCGACGTCGCGGCGCGCGGCCTCGACATCCCCGCGGTGAGCCACGTCTTCAACTTCGACGTGCCGAACCATCCCGAGGATTACGTCCACCGCATCGGCCGCACCGGCCGCGCCGGCCGTTCGGGGGCGGCCTTCACCCTGGTCAGCCGCAGCGACGACCGCTCGCTCCAGGCGATCGAGTCGCTGATCGGGCAGCCGATCCCGTGGATGGACGGGGACCTCAACACCGCCGCGCCGAGCCAGGAAGGCACCGACGAGGGCGAGACGCGCACCCGCCATCGCGGACGCGCCGGCGATTCCGCGCGACGCGGCCGAAAGGTCCCTGCCGAGGCCGAGGCGCCGCGGGAGGCGCGGTCGTCGCGTGGACGGAGGGATTCCGTCAAGACGGAGCCTTCCGCCAACCTAGAGTCCGACTCGGTTGCGGAGACATCGCCTCGGCGCGAGCCTCAGCGGCGACCGGACGAGGCGCGGCGGGAGGCACCGCGCCGTCCGGCAGCCGAGGCGCGGC
>NZ_VRVH01000469.1:0-2430 GCF_008040095.1 Methylobacterium sp. WL6
CTGGCGCGCCAGCGATGAGGAGCGCGCCATCGTGTGCGCGCTCCGCCGCTCTACCGGCTTTCCCCTCGACGCGCTGACCTTCGTCGTCAGCCACTTCCTGCCGCATCTGAACCGGGACGCCGTCTATCGCATCCTCAAGGCGGAGGGTCTCAACCGGCTGCCGCCGTCCGAGCAGGCCCGCAAGCCGCACGGCACCTCCAAGGACTACGAGGTCGGCTTCGTCCATGTCGACGTGAAGCACCTGCCCAAGCTGCGCGATCGTGACGGTTCCACCCGCAAGCGCTTCCTCTACGTCGCCATCGACCGCGCCTCCCGCTACGTGCACCTCGCCGTCAAGGATGATGAGACCACAGCCTCGGCCGTCGCCTTCCTCACGGACGCCCTCGACGCCTTCCCCTTCCAGGTCACCCACGTGCTCACCGACCGCGGCTCCCGCTTCACCGCCGATGCCTTCGAGGCCGCCTGCGTGCGGCATGGCGTGCGGCATCGCAAGACGCGTCCCTACACGCCGAAGACCAATGGCATGGTCGAGCGCTTCAACGGCCGGGTGCAGCGGGAGGTGCTGGGCATCATGATCTACAGCCACGCCGACCTGGAGATCGTGCTGCGCGGCTTCAACGCGGCCTACAACGGTCGCCGTCAGCGCGTGCTCAAAGGTCTCTCGCCCGCGATGGTGCTGCGCCAGCGTCTCGAAGCCAATCCAGCGCTCGCCAATCCCACCTACAGACCGCCCAGCCCGAGCCTCATCAAACGCGCCGTCCGCATCGTCGCAGACGCCAAGGAGGTCTCGCATCCAGACAGCTAGTGCGCCCGCCACTGTTCGATCACGACGCTGGCTTCCTTAAGCAAGTAGGACACTTCGCGGTTGAGGAGTTCGTCGTGCAGCTTCGCGTTCAAGCTCTCGCAACAGCCGTTCTCCCACGGACTGCCCAGTTCGATGTAGGCGGTCGTCGAGCCAACCGATGCGATCCGGTCCTGAACGGCCTTGATGATGAGTTCTGGGCCGTTGTCCGAGAATACATGACATGCAGCGCCGCGACGGCTGAACAGGTCCGAGAGTACGTCGATCACATCCAGCGCCTTCAGTTTGCGAGCGACGCGGATGGCCAGGCACTCGCGGGTGAAGTCATCAATGACGTTCAGCATCCGGTACTTGCGTCCGTTGTGCATGCGATGCTCGACTAGCCGAAGGCGAGCGAAGAGCGAACAATTCGTACGACCAGACGTGATCGGGGTGCTCCGGCCGCAGTCGCAGGCACGAGCCGTCGTTAAGCCAGACGCGCGCCCGCTTCGGCCGTAGGCGGTGTCTGGGTCCGCCCTTTCGGTTGGCGTGACGAGTTTGAATGCTGATGCCCATTTTCGGGGGGGCGTGGAAATCGGCTAGTGTATGGACTTGAGCGTAGGTTTGAGCCTATACGCCAGGAGATCATCAACGGTGCGGGTGGTCGGCGGGCCTGGTCGGCTGACTCCGATGCCTCGGTCCTGGATGAGACGCTCCTGCCCGGCGCGGTCGTGTCCGTGGTGGCCCGTCGCGATTTACTGGCGCCGCAACTGGTGTTCGGCGGGCGGCGCGGCGCGCTTGAGGTTGAGCGGCTTTCCACAGCGGTGGGATACGTACCCGCTGTTGTCGCGGAGCCGAAGCCCGCGCCGCTCGCTGCACCTGCGAAACGGCTCCCGACGTGCGCGACGTCGCGATACAGCCGCCGGGATCGATTTCGAGATCTTCGGCGTCGCCGTCAGCCTTGGATCACGCGTCCCAAGCTCCTGAAGCACGCCAAGTACGACCGTGCCAACCTCGATCTCCTCCAACGACGCTTCCTACTCGCAGCCTGATCCACTAAACCCGGCGAAGAGCCACTTTTCAGGGGGCAAGCCGCCGCGCCGAGTTTCAAGGAGGCCATTTGGTTTGGGTCAGGCTGCCAAGGTTTGTACCTCGGTCTAGGAATAATAGCGCGCTTCAGCCTCGGCGGGTCGGATGTTCCCGGTCGGTTCGAGCAGGCGGCGGATATGGACACGTCGACCCATTCGTGGGTAGCGAACTCAAGCGCCTATACCTTCCCGGCTCTGGCTTACCGGCCATCAATGGCCGCCACCATGCAGTAACCTCTTAACTGGCTCGGTTCAAAACTCATCTCAGGTCATTTCGCTGTTGAACTCTAATTCTCTATCAGCTAACGGCAAGCGCTCGCGTTTCGAAAAAGAGACCTTATAATTCATGTTAAAGCCGTAACTTTGCACTTCTATGCCACCAATTTTGTTCCATCACATGGGAAATCAAAATGAGTAAAAAGAAGGCACTGATTACGGGGATCACGGGGCAGGACGGGGCGTATCTGGCGCAGTTGCTGCTGTCGAAGGGCTACGCGGTCCACGGGGTGGTGCGGCGCTCGAGCCATGCCGGGGTGTTCGACCACCGGCTAAAGTGGCTCG
>NZ_VRVH01000046.1:0-25068 GCF_008040095.1 Methylobacterium sp. WL6
GCGGCAATCCCCGCCGCTCCGGTGACGGAGCCGACAGCGAGCGCGGGCCGATCGGCGGACGAACGAGCCGCGTCGAGCCGGTCGGAGACGGCGGGCAAGGCCACGGCACCGGCGTCCTCGCCGACCCGCCAGGCGGCAGTGCCGGTGCGCAAGCGGGTGCGCGAGGTCCGGCGCACGCATCCGCAGGTGATCGCCGCGACACCACGTGCTCGGATCGCGACCCCGCGCGTCGTCGAGCGTCGCGAGGCGGCGCGGCCGGTGATGCGCCGGGTCGCCGCGCGGGCCTACACCCCCCGGACGTTTTCAGCGCCGCCCTACCCGTACGCTCCGCTGCCGGTCGGGCGGGTGGTGGGCCCGGGCGATGGCGAGCGCAACCCGATCTTCGCCGAGGGCGACGACCGGATGCGCCGCATCGCGGCGGCGCAGGCCGCCGGCTACCTCGTCGTGCGTTCCCGCTCGGTGCAGTATCCGGATGGGCGGATGGTGCGCGGCTACCGGCCCTACGACGACGATGACGGGCTGGACTAGCGTGCGGGCGCCCTCGTTCGATCACGAGGGCGCCGACGATCCGCGTACGGCCGCGCCGTGCTCGCGCAGTCCTCGATGCCGGCCGCTGGGCTCAGCGGATGCGGCCGGGGCGGGTCGGCTCGAACACGATGCGGCGGTGGAAGGCGCACCAGCTCTTCCCCTCGGCGACCGGAGCGCCGCAGCACATCGCGCGATCGTTCGGCTCGCCGATGATGAACTTGCACACGAAGGCGCCCGACTGCGCGAACGGCACGCGCAACTCGGCGGACGGCTCGGTGATGGTCTCTGCTTCGCCGATCTGGGACATGCGGACGAGTTGGTTCATCGCACTAAAGCTCGCGGAATCTCATGCTGGCGCCGACGGCCGCCCGGCAGGGGGATGGTGAGAGAACGCCGCACCGTATCGAGCGATCCCGCAACGCACGATGCTCCGTGCCATCGAGACGTTCGGTCCATACGGGTCCGGCGAAAATGCCGGCGCGACAGTGTCATGGTGTTGTTATAACTGGTCTTGTTCTCCGCGAAAAACAAGACCGCCCCGCGCATCTTGCAACCGCGCACAGCCTTCAGGGTCTGACGCGGACGTAAGCCGGCGGCACCGGCGCGACACGATGTCTTGCCCTGCAGCATGGAGCATCGGCACGGGATCCGCGACGGTTGCAGCGGATCGGCGACGCCCGGGCCGGCTTCCCAACGAAGCCCGCCCTAGCGACCGCGCACCGTTCGGCGGGGCGTGCATCCGTCTCCACCCTGTGATTGAGTGGCGCCGACATCGCCCGCAACGACTTCCCGGACGCATCATGGCCGACACCGCGCTCGTCTCGACCGAATGGCTGCACCAGCGCCTGGATGCGCCCGACATCGTGGTGCTCGACGCCTCCTGGTACCTGCCCGCCGCCGGGCGCGACCCGGAGGCGGAGTATCGCGCCGCCCACATCCCGGGCGCGGTCCGCTTCGACATCGACGCGATGAGCGACACCGAATCCGGCTTGCCGCACATGATGCCGCGCCCGGAGGTGTTCGCCTCGCGGATGCGGGCGCTCGGCATCGGCGACGGGCTGCACATCGTCGTCTACGACGGGCTCGGCCTGTTCTCGGCGCCGCGCGTGTGGTGGATGCTGCGCACCTTCGGCGTCCGCGACGTCTGCGTGCTCGACGGCGGCCTGCCGGCCTGGGTCGCGGCCGGCTACCCGACCGAGGACGGCGAGCCGCGGGTCCGCGACCGGCGCCATTTCACCGCTCGGCTCGACCACGGCGCCGTCGCCGACGCGGCCGATGTCGCCCGCGCGCTGGCCGGCGGCACCGCCCAGGTGGTCGATGCCCGCTCCGCGCCGCGCTTCCGCGGCGAGGAGCCGGAGCCCCGCCCCGGCATCCGCCCCGGCCACATGCCCGGCGCCCGGAACCTGCACTACGCCGCGCTGCTGACCGACGGGCACCTCAAGGCGCCGGACGCGCTCCGCGCGGTCTTCGCCGAGAACGGCGTCGACCCCGACCGGCCGATCGTCACCACCTGCGGCTCAGGCGTCACCGCGGCGATCGTCGCCTTGGCGCTGGACCGCCTCGGCCGCCAGGCCCGCGCGCTCTACGACGGGTCGTGGTCCGAGTGGGGGGGCGATCCGAGCCGCCCGGTCGCCACGGGGCCGGCCTGAGGGGCACCCGTAGCGGCGTCATCCGCGCGTCATCGAGCGCGGGGCATTTTTGCAACGTCGCGATCGGGAATGCGCAGGCCGGCAGGGCCGGGATTGCCGCAGTTATAGCCAATGCTATACCTCGCATCGGAACGTGCGGGGGATCAGGGCGATGCGGCATCGGGGCGAGGCGGACAGCGCCGGATCGATGGGCGTCGCCGGTCGCCGCGCGGCCTGGCTGATCGGTGCCTGCCTCCTTCCGGCGCAGGCCTTCGGCGCCGATCTCGCGGTCGCGCGCGCGCCGGCGCCCGCCTTCGTCGACTGGTCGGGGGGCTATCTCGGGATCGAGGGCAGTGCCGGCGGCTCCTTCGGCGCCCTCGGCTTCGAACCGACCACGATCGGCGGACGCCCCGTGCCGCCGTTCAAGACCGGGGATGCCACCGGCCGCGCCGACCGCAGCCGCGAGGCGACCACCGCCGTCGGCGGCGTGTTCGGCGGCTGGAACTGGCAGGCCGGCCCGTGGCTCTACGGCCTGGAGGCGGACATCGCCGGCGCCAACCTCAAGCGCCCGGTCGCCTCGACCGCCGCCGGCTTCGGCTACGAGGGGTTCGACCCGGTCTTCGACGTCATCCGCGCCAAGACCGACCTCTACGGCGCCCTGCGCGCCCGCCTCGGCTTCGCCTTCGAGCGCGCGCTGATCTACGCGACCTTCGGCCTCGCCGGCGCCGAGACGCGGTTCCTCGCCACCTATCCGGACCGCGCCGGCGGCCCTGCCGCGACGGCCAGGACCGACCGGGGAACCCTCGGGTTCACCCTCGGGGCCGGCGTCCAGTACGCGATCACCGAGCACCTCGCCCTCGGCCTCGACTACCGCTACATCGATCTCGGCAGCACCGGGCGGTTCGACCTCGGCGCGGTGCCCGGCCTCGGCCCGGTGTCGACGCAGGCGCACGTCACCTCCAACCAGATGCTGGCGCGGCTGTCCTGGTATCCGGCGGGGCTGCGGCTGCCGCCCGAGCCCGACGAGGCGGCCCCGCACGACCCCGACAACGGCGACACCGGCCGGTTCTCGCTCCACGGCCAGACCACCTTCATCAACCAGGGCGTGACCGGGTTCCGCTCGCCCTATCTCGGCCCGAACAGCCTGGTGCCGCACCAGGCCCAGGCGACCACGACGGCGACCGCCTTCGTCGGCTTCAAACTGTGGGAGGGCACCGAGCTCTACTACAACCCGGAATTCAGCCAGGGCTTCGGCCTGTCGCGGACCCTGGGCGTCGCCGGCTTCGTCAACGGCGAGGCGCAGAAGGCCGGCGCCCCGTTCCCGAAGCTGCGCTCGAACCGCTACTTCGTGCGCCAGACCTTCGGCCTCGGCGGCGAGACCGAGGACGTGCCCGACGGCCCGAACCAGGTCGCCACGCGCCGCGACGTCGAGCGGATCACGGTGGTCGCCGGCAAGTTCGCGCTCGGCGACTTCTTCGACGGCAACGTCTACGCCCACGATCCGCGCGTCGACTTCATGAACTGGTCGCTCTGGGCGGCCTCGGCCTGGGACTTCCCGGCCAACCTCCCCGGCTTCACGCAAGGCGTCTACGTCGAGTACAACCGCGCCGAGTTCGCGGTGCGCGCCGCCTACACGCAGGTGCCCAAGGAACCGTCGAGCGACGTGCTCGACCCGCGGGTGTTCGACCGCCAGGGCGCCAACATCGAGTTCGAGGGGCGCTACGTCCTGCCCGCGCTGGAGCAGCCGGGCCGGGTGCGGATCGGCTTCTTCTCGAACCAGGGCAACACCGCGCGCTATCGGCAGGTCGTCGCGCTGACGCAGTCGGGCGTCTTCGACGACGTCAACGACGCGGTTGCCGCCACCCGCCGCCCGCGGCGCAAGACCGGCGGCTACGTCAACCTCGAGCAGGCGGTCACGGCCGATCTCGGCGTCTTCGCCCGCGTCAGCTTGTCGGACGGGCGCAACGAGAGCCTGTCCTTCACCGACGTCGACCGGAGCGCGTCGGGCGGCGTCTCGCTCAAGGGGACCGCCTGGGGCCGGGCAGGCGACACGGTCGGCCTCGGCGCCACGGTGAACGGCCTCACCGAGGCGCACCAGGCCTACTTCGCCACCGGCGGCCTCGGCCTGCTGATCGGCGACGGGCGCCTGAACTACGCTCCCGAGCGGGCGCTCGAGGCCTACTACGCCATCGGCCTGACCAAGACCGTGACCCTGACCTTCGACTATCAGCGGGTGATCAACCCCGCCTACAACCGCGACCGGGGCCCGGCGGACTTCTTCGCCACCCGGCTGCACGCGGATTTCTGATCGCTATTCCGCCTCGTCCACGGTCGCCCCGAACACCGCCTCGAACCCGGCCCGCAGCTGCATGTCGACCTCCGGCATCGCGACGATGCGGCCGAGGTCGGCCAGGCTGGTCACGCCGTGGCCGCGGATGCCGCAGGGGACGATGCCGGAAAAGTCCGCGAGGTCGGGCTCGACGTTGAGGCTGATCCCGTGGAAGCTGACCCAGCGCCGCACGCGGATGCCGATCGCCGCGATCTTGTCCTCGACGGCGTCTCCGTTCTCCTGGCCCTTCTCCGGCCGCCGCACCCACACGCCGACGCGGTCCTCGCGGCGTTCGGCCCGGACGTTGAAGGCCTCGAGCGTCGCGATGATCCAGGCTTCCAGGCAGGCGACGTAGGCGCGCAGGTCCGTGCGGCGGCGGTTGAGGTCGAGCATCACGTAGGCGACCCGCTGGCCGGGGCCGTGATAGGTGTACTGCCCGCCCCGCCCGGTCCGGTACACCGGCAGCCGCGCCGGCGCGACGAGGTCGGCCTCGCGGGCCGAAGTGCCGGCGGTGTAGAGCGCCGGGTGCTCCAGCAGCCAGACGCATTCCGGCGCCAGCCCGCGCGCGATCGCCTCGGCGCGGGCCTCCATCCACGCGACGGCTTCCTCGTACGCGACCGGCGCGTCGCTGATCCGCCAGCCCACCGGCGGAGAGCCCGCCCGCGGCAGGAAGGTGTCGGGCGCGATCGCGAGACGGTGCGCGGCGTTTACCAAGGCTTCACCCTTCGTCGGGAATGCTCTCCTTCCACCGGTCCGTGCCGGTGGCAAGGCGCATGGGGGCGGTGGACGCGTGGCGGTTCTGGAAGACCTCAAGGTCGATCTCACGGTGGTGCTCGGGCGCTCCCGCATGCCGCTGCACATGCTGCTGCGCATGGGACGCGGCGCGGTGATCGAGCTGGAGGCGACCGAGACCGACCTGGTCGAGATCCTCGCCAACGACCATCCCGTGGCCCGCGGCCAGATCGTGGTGACCGGCAACCGCATCTCGATCGAGGTGACGGAGCTGATCCGCAAGGCGGATTCGGTGCGCACGCCGGGCGTCACCATCGGCGACGGCGCCGTGCCGTTCCTGGAAAGCCGCCTGGAGCCGGCATCATAACTTCGGCCGCGGCACCGAATTGCCGCGCTGCGGCGCTTGTCGGATCGGGATCGATCTGGTATCCGCTGCGCCGCTCACCCGAGACGCCGGCCGCCGCAGCGGACCCGGATCTCGGAGAAGCGAACGGGACCCGACGGGTGCCGATGCGGCCATGGCGGAATTGGTAGACGCGCTAGCTTGAGGTGCTAGTCCTGCAAGGGGTGGAGGTTCGAGTCCTCTTGGCCGCACCAACGTTTCGATGTCGTACGTCGAAGCGTCGGTGCATGAAAACGGGTTGTGGGCGGCCGCGCTCTTCGACGACGGCGCCCTTCGCCGCTCACACGAGCCGCATTCGAAAGCGCCCGAACCCCGGGCCCTGATTCTTCGCACGGACATCACGGCTGACTGATAAGCGCTCCTGAAAGGCCGATGATCGATAGATCTCGTGCGCGTTCGGTGCGTCGCCGCGTCCTGCTGACGTCGTCTGTCCTGCAATCTTCTCCGCTGGCATTTCGGCGCCGCCGGGCGGCGTTCGCCCACCGCGGTCGAGGAAGCTGAACGCTTGCTGCCGACGGGCTTCAGCGTCGGTCCAGCGATACCCTGCCAATCTTCTCCTCGACAGCCGAGGCCGGGGCTTCGGCACGATGCCGGCCCCGCGACGTGTCAGGAGATGGGCGATGAAGAAGATTGCTGCCGTCACAGCCGCCGTGCTCTTCGCGGCGAGCGGGTTCGGAACCACCGCAGCCGAGGCTCGGGGCGGCGGTGCCCTCGCGGCCGGCCTGATCGGCGGGCTCGCCGCGGGCGCACTCCTCGGTGCCGCTGCCGCGGAGGCGCACGCGGCGCCCGCCTACGGCTATGGCGACCCTGCGCCCGCCTACGGCTACGCAGATGCGCCCCCCGTGGTGCGCTATCGGCCCGCTCGCGTCGTCCGCGCATACGACGACGAGGTGGTCTACCGGACCACGCGGATCGTGCGCTCCGACGCGACGGATCCGGAAGGTTACGGCTATCGCGCCGCCGGGTACGGCGACCGCTGGCACTGCGACCGGCCGCACGGCTACGGCGGCTGGTAGCCGAAGAGGCGCCAGGGCTGCCCGAGGGGCGCGGGCAGCCCGCTTGCACCGCTCGGCACGCCGCGAGGCCCAGGCCTCGGGCTCCGGCACCCGGGCGGGGCTTCGGCGAAGTCCGAGATGCCCCGTCGAGGGTGAAACCCTTGACCGGTCCCGCCGCACCGCCGAAACATCGCCATCGACCGACCGGTCGTCCCGATCCATCCACCACGGCTCGTGCGCCGGCGCCGTGCCGACCTGCCTCGCTCATGCCGGGCGGATACGATCCCGGCGGCGACCCTGTTCTCGAAAGCGACCATGGCAGGCCTCAAGGACAAGCGCGGATTCATCGACAAGGATCGGCTCGATCTCTCCGAGCGGAAGGCGGTCGAGTACTGGATGAAGCGCTGGGGCGTGACGCAGGACCAGCTGACCACGGCGCACCGCAAGGCCGGGCGCATGATCAAGGACATCGCCGCCGAGCTCGGCAAGAAGCGCTGAGCGGGCCGGATCGGACGACCCCATCGCAGGTCCGCGCTGCTTGTGGCCGCGCGAGGAACCGGCCCACGTGGGTGCGAATGGATCCACCGGGGGGCGGGATCGACCGAAGCCGCCTGCAATCCTCATGGCCGCCCGAGGGCCGGCCGTGAGGATGTGCATCAGCCCTCGCTGTCGCGATTGAGGCCGAGGACCTTCATCAGGTCGCCGATCGGATCGCCCTCCACCGGCTTGCCCGGCTGCGTCGCCGAGGCGACCGGGCTCGGGGCCTGCTGCTCGATCCGGGCCGCGGCCGGCCGGCTGCTCGCATTGGGCTGCGCCACCCTGCGGGCATGGACGTGCTCGGCCTTCCGCACCGGACGCGCCTGCGGCTGATCCTCGAGCCCCGACAGGCTCGCCGTCATCGCGACGGGCAGGAGGGTGAAGGAGGCGGGACGCGCCAGCGTCGCTTCCGCCGTCTCGGCCTGCGACGCGCGCGCCGGCGGATCGCTCCAGGCCATCGCAGCTTCGGCGGACGCGACGACAGAGTGTCCGCGGCGCGTTTCGAAGGCCGGATCGCGCGGATGCAGAACATGCGCGGCGGTGATCAATCCCGTAACGAGCAGGGCGGTCGTGAGGATTGTGGACTTGACGTGTTCCATGATCTCAGAACGAACGGCCAAGGTCATGGTTCCGCTTGCCGCGGCTCCGACCTTCGGCCGGCATCGCCCAGCCCCCGAAACGAAAAGGGCGGCCCGCTGGGCCGCCCTTTCGCAGGTCGTAAATCGCTTCGCGGCCTACTCGGCCGCGGCCGAGGGCAGCTCGCCCAGCGGCCGGGCGCCGCTGTCGGACGCCTTCTGCTGGAGGATCATGCTGTCGCGGCGGCGTGCCACCGCGCGGATGTCGGCCACCATCGAGCCGGTGCCCGCGGGGATGAGCGAGCCGACGATGACGTTCTCCTTGAGGCCTTCCAGGTGGTCGATCTTGCCGTTGACCGCGGCTTCCGTGAGGACCCGGGTGGTCTCCTGGAACGAGGCCGCCGAGATGAACGACTTCGTCTGCAGCGACGCCTTGGTGATGCCGAGCAGGACGGGGACGCCCTGGACCGGCTTCTTGCCCTCGGCGAGGAGCTTCTCGTTGACCTCGGTCAGCTCCGTGCGGTCGATCTGGTCGCCCGCCAGGATGTCCGAGTCGCCGCCGTCGGTGATCTCGACCTTCTGCAGCATCTGCCGGACGATGACCTCGATGTGCTTGTCGTTGATCGACACGCCCTGGAGCCGGTAGACCTCCTGGATCTCGTTGACGAGGTAGGCGGCCAGCTCCTCCACGCCCTTGATCGCCAGGATGTCGTGCGGCGCCGGGTTGCCGTCGACGATGTAGTCGCCGAGCTCGACCACGTCCCCGTCCTGAAGGTGGATGTGCTTGCCCTTCGGGATCAGGTACTCGACCGTCTCCGAGCCGTCGTGCGGCGTCAGCGACAGGCGGCGCTTGTTCTTGTAGTCGCGCCCGAAGGCGATGGTGCCCGACTTCTCGGCGATGATCGCCGCGTCCTTCGGGCGCCGCGCCTCGAACAGCTCCGCCACCCGCGGCAGACCGCCGGTGATGTCGCGGGTCTTGGCCGAGTCGGTGGAGACGCGGGCGAGGATGTCGCCGGCCTTCACCGAGCCGCCCGGGTCGTAGCCGATGATGGCGTCGACCGGCAGGAAGTAGCGGGCGTCCGAGCCGCGCGGCAGCTTGACCGGCTTGCCCTCGGCATCGACGACCACCATCGCCGGCTTGAGGTCCGAGGTGCGCGCCGAGCCGCGCCAGTCGATGACGACGCGCTTGGCGATGCCGGTCGACTCGTCGGTGGTCTCGGTGATCGACTGGCCGTCGACCATGTCCTCGTACATCACCACGCCGTCCGTCTCGGTGATGATCGGGCGGGTGTAGGGGTCCCACTCGGCAATGCGCTGGCCGCGCTTGACCTTGTCGCCGTCGTCGACACGCAGGCGCGCGCCGTACTGGAGGCGGTGCACCGCCCGCTCCGTGCCGTCGGCGCCGACGATCACCACCGCCACGTTGCGGCCGGTGGCGATCAGGTCGCCGTCCGAGTTCTTGGCGATCGCACGGTTGCGGATCTTGATCGTGCCCTCGAAGCTCGACTCGATGAAGGACGAATCCGCGATCTGCGCCGCGCCGCCGATGTGGAAGGTGCGCATGGTGAGCTGGGTGCCCGGCTCGCCGATCGACTGCGCCGCGATGACGCCGACGGCCTCGCCCATGTTGACGGGCGTGCCGCGGGCGAGGTCGCGCCCGTAGCAGGTGGCGCAGACGCCCTGACGGGTCTGGCACACCAGCACCGAGCGGATCTTCACCTCCTGGATCCCGGCCGCCTGGATGGCGGGCAGGTGGCGCTCCTCGATGGTCTCGCCGGTCTTGACGATGACCGTGCCGTCCTGGGCGACGAGATCCTCCGCCGTGGCGCGGCCGAGGATGCGGATCGCCAGCGTCGCGACGACTTGGCCGGCATCGATGATGGCGCGCATCTTGATGCCGTTGGTGGTGCCGCAATCGACCTCGCGGATGACCGCGTCCTGCGCCACGTCGACGAGGCGGCGGGTCAGGTAGCCGGAGTTGGCGGTCTTCAACGCCGTGTCCGCGAGGCCCTTGCGGGCGCCGTGGGTGGAGTTGAAGTACTCGAGCACGTCGAGGCCTTCCTTGAAGTTCGAGATGATCGGCGTCTCGATGATCTCGCCCGAGGGCTTGGCCATCAGGCCGCGCATCGCCGCGAGCTGCTTCATCTGCGCCGGCGAGCCGCGCGCACCGGAATGGCTCATCATGTAGATCGAGTTGATCTGCTTGTCGGCGCCCTGGTCGTCCTTCTGGACGGTCGAGATCCGGAGCATCATCTCGGCGGCGAGCTTGTCCGAGCACTTGGCCCAGGCGTCGACGACCTTGTTGTACTTCTCGCCCTGGGTGATCAGGCCGTCGTTGTACTGCTGCTCATAGTCCTTCACCAGCGTGCGCGTGGTGTCGACGATGGTCCACTTGTTCTCCGGCACGACCATGTCGTCCTTGCCGAACGAGATGCCGGCCTTGAACGCGTGGCTGAAGCCGAGCGCCATGATGCGGTCGCAGAAGATCACCGACTCCTTCTGACCGCAGTGGCGGTAGACGGTGTCGATCATCGACGAGATCTCCTTCTTGGTCATCAGCTTGTTGACGACGTCGAAGGGCACCTTGGCGTGCAGCGGCAGCGCGCCGGACAGAATCACCCGGCCGGGCGTGGTGTCATAGGTCTTGGTCAGCGGCTCGCCGTCGGGGCCGATGCCCTTCCAGCGCCACTTGATCTTCGAGTGCAGCTTCACCGACTTGGCGGCCAGGGCGTGCTCGAGCTCGCCCATGTCGCCGTAGACGCCCTGCATCGGGTTGGTCTTGTGGTCGGGCTGGAACGCGCCGACCAGGCCCTCGCCGACGATGGAGAGGTAGTACAGGCCGAGGACGATGTCCTGCGAGGGCACGATGATCGGCTGGCCGTTGGCCGGGTGCAGGATGTTGTTGGTCGACATCATCAGGACGCGCGCCTCCAGCTGAGCCTCGAGGCTCAGGGGGACGTGCACGGCCATCTGGTCGCCGTCGAAGTCGGCGTTGAACGCGGCGCAGACCAGCGGGTGCAGCTGGATCGCCTTGCCCTCGATCAGCTTCGGCTCGAACGCCTGGATGCCGAGGCGGTGGAGCGTCGGCGCGCGGTTGAGCATCACCGGGTGCTCGCGGATCACCTCGTCGAGGATGTCCCAGACCTCGGGCTTCTCCTTCTCGACGAGCTTCTTGGCCTGCTTGACGGTGGCCGAGAAGCCCTTGGCGTCGAGACGCGCGTAGATGAACGGCTTGAACAGCTCGAGCGCCATCTTCTTCGGCAGGCCGCACTGGTGCAGCTTCAGCTCCGGGCCGACCACGATGACCGAGCGGCCCGAATAGTCGACGCGCTTGCCGAGCAGGTTCTGGCGGAAGCGGCCCTGCTTGCCCTTGAGCATGTCGGCGAGCGACTTCAGCGGGCGCTTGTTGGCGCCGGTGATGACGCGGCCGCGGCGGCCGTTGTCGAACAGCGCGTCGACCGCCTCCTGCAGCATCCGCTTCTCGTTGCGGATGATGATGTCGGGCGCGCGCAGCTCGATGAGACGCTTGAGGCGGTTGTTGCGGTTGATTACGCGACGGTAGAGGTCGTTCAGGTCCGACGTGGCGAAGCGGCCGCCGTCGAGCGGAACCAGCGGGCGCAGGTCCGGCGGGATCACGGGGACGACGGTCAGGATCATCCACTCGGGCTTGTTGCCCGACATCTGGAACGCCTCAATGATCTTGAGGCGCTTCAGCAGCTTCTTCGGCTTCAGCTCGGAGGTCGTGGTGGCGATCTCCTCGCGCAGCGAGTCGGCGATGCCGTCGAGGTCGAGCTCCTGCAGGATGCGCCGGATCGCCTCGGCGCCGATCATCGCCGTGAACGAATCCTCGCCGTACTCCTCCTGGGCGCGCAGGTACTCCTCCTCCGACAGGAGCTGGCGCTCCTTGAGGGGGGTGAGGCCCGGCTCGATGACGCAGTAGGACTCGAAGTAGAGGATCCGCTCGAGGTCCTTGAGCGGCATGTCGAGCAGCAGGCCGATGCGGCTCGGCAGCGACTTCAGGAACCAGATGTGGGCGACCGGGGCGGCGAGCTCGATGTGGCCCATGCGGTCGCGCCGCACGCGCGCGAGGGTGACCTCGACGCCGCACTTCTCGCAGATGACGCCCTTGTACTTCATGCGCTTGTACTTGCCGCACAAGCACTCGTAGTCCTTGATCGGCCCGAAGATGCGGGCGCAGAACAGGCCGTCACGCTCCGGCTTGAAGGTCCGGTAGTTGATCGTCTCGGGCTTCTTGATCTCGCCGTAGGACCACGAGAGGATCTTTTCGGGGCTGGAGATCGAGATCTTGATCTGGTCGAAGCTCTGGGGCTGAGCCTGCTGGTTGAAAAGGTTCATGACCTCTTGGTTCATGATCCGCTCCTTGCTTGACGGGAACGCGCGCCCTGCGCCGGCGCCGTCCACGTCCTGAAATCAACTCGGCGCCGCGCCCTTCAAAGGCGCCGCTGGCCGTCGGCCCGTCCGGAGGCTCCGCCCCTCCCCGCTCGAACCGTGCCGGCGTTGGCGCCGGCACGGGAGGTGTCTTGTCTCGACTACTCGGCCGCGTCGGCCGGCGGCTCCAGGGCGTCGTTGGCGGCCTTCTTGGACGAGGTCAGCTCGACGTTGAGGCCGAGCGACCGCATCTCCTTCACCAGCACGTTGAAGCTCTCCGGGATGCCGGCCTCGAAGGTGTCGTCGCCGCGGACGATCGCCTCGTAGACCTTGGTGCGGCCGGCCACGTCGTCCGACTTCACCGTGAGCATCTCCTGCAGCGTGTAGGCCGCACCGTAGGCCTCCAGCGCCCAGACCTCCATCTCGCCGAAGCGCTGCCCGCCGAACTGCGCCTTTCCGCCGAGCGGCTGCTGGGTGACCAGCGAGTACGGGCCGATCGAGCGGGCGTGGATCTTGTCGTCCACGAGGTGGTGGAGCTTCAGCATGTAGATGTAGCCCATCGTCACCTTGCGGTCGAAGGCCTCGCCGGTGCGCCCGTCGTAGAGCGTCGACTGGGCCGACCGGTCGAGCCCGGCCATCTCCAGCATGGTCTCGATGTCGGCTTCCTTGGCGCCGTTGAACACCGGGGTCGCCATCGGCACGCCGCGGCGCACGTTGTTGGCAGCCTCGGCCATGTCCTCGTCCGACAGGCCTTCCAGCTCCGACGGGGAGTAGATCGCCTGCATCTCCTCCTTCAGCGGGCCGATGTCCTGGCTCTTCAGGTAGGCGTCGACCGCCTTGCCGACCTTGCGGCCGAGGCCGGCCGCGGCCCAGCCGAGGTGCGTTTCGAGGATCTGGCCGACGTTCATGCGCGAGGGCACGCCGAGCGGGTTGAGCACGATGTCGGCATGCGTCCCGTCCTCCAGGAACGGCATGTCCTCGATCGGCACGATCCGCGACACCACGCCCTTGTTGCCGTGGCGGCCGGCCATCTTGTCGCCCGGCTGGATCTTGCGCTTCACCGCGACGAAGACCTTGACCATCTTCATCACGCCGGGGGGCAGCTCGTCGCCGCGCTGCAGCTTCTCGACCTTGTCGAGGAAGCGCTGCTCGAGGCGCTTCTTCGACTCGTCGTACTGCTTCTGCATCGCCTCCATCTCGGTCATGAGACGGTCCTCGACGACGGCGAACTGCCACCATTGCGAGCGCGGGTACTCGTTGATGAGCTCACGCGTCAGCGTGGTCTCCTTCTTGAAGCCCTTCGGCCCGGCGATCGGCGCCTGGCCGATCAGCACGCCCGAGAGGCGGGCGTAGGTGTTGCGGTCCAGGATCGCCTGCTCGTCGTCGCGATCCTTGGCGAGGCGCTCGATCTCCTCGCGCTCGATCGCCTGGGCGCGCTCGTCCTTGTCGACGCCGTGGCGGTTGAACACCCGGACCTCGACGATCGTGCCGGTCACGCCCGGGGGGACCCGGAGCGAGGTGTCGCGCACGTCGGACGCCTTCTCGCCGAAGATCGCGCGGAGGAGCTTCTCCTCCGGCGTCATCGGGCTCTCGCCCTTCGGCGTGATCTTGCCGACGAGGATGTCGCCGGCATGGACCTCGGCGCCGATGTAGACGATGCCGGCCTCGTCGAGGTTCTTCAGCGCCTCCTCCGAGACGTTCGGGATGTCGCGGGTGATCTCCTCCGGGCCCAGCTTGGTGTCGCGGGCCATCACCTCGAACTCCTCGATGTGGATCGAGGTGAACACGTCATCCTTCACGATCCGCTCGGAGAGCAGGATCGAGTCCTCGAAGTTGTAGCCGTTCCACGGCATGAACGCGACGAGGACGTTGCGGCCGAGCGCGAGCTCGCCGAACTCGGTGGACGGGCCGTCGGCGATGATCTCGCCCTTCTTCACCGGCTCTCCGACGCGAACCAGCGGCTTCTGCGTGATGCAGGTCGACTGGTTGGAGCGCTGGAACTTCTGCAGGCGGTAGATGTCGACGCCGGGCTTGGTGGCGTCGGCCTCCTCCGTCGCGCGGATGACGATGCGGGTGGCGTCCACCTGGTCGACGATGCCGGAGCGGCGGGCGGCGATGGCGGCGCCGGAGTCGCGGGCGACCACGGCCTCCATGCCGGTGCCGACGAACGGCGCGTCGGCGCGCACCAGCGGCACCGCCTGCCGCTGCATGTTCGAGCCCATCAGCGCGCGGTTGGCGTCGTCGTTCTCGAGGAACGGGATCAGCGCCGCGGCGACCGACACGAGCTGCTTCGGCGACACGTCCATCAGGTCGACGCGCTCCGGCCCGACGACGATCACGTCGCCGGCGCGGCGGCAGACCACCAGCTCCTCGGTGAGCTTCTTGTTCTCGTCCATCTGCGCGTTGGCCTGGGCGACGTAGTACTTCGCCTCCTCCATCGCGGAGAGGTACGAGACCTCGTTGGTGACGACGCCGTCCTTGACCCGGCGGAACGGAGTCTCGATGAAGCCGTACTTGTTCACCCGCGCGAAGGTCGCGAGCGAGTTGATCAGGCCGATGTTCGGGCCTTCCGGCGTCTCGATCGGGCAGATGCGGCCGTAATGGGTCGGGTGCACGTCGCGCACCTCGAAGCCGGCGCGCTCGCGGGTCAGGCCGCCCGGGCCGAGCGCCGAGAGGCGGCGCTTGTGCGTCACCTCGGAGAGCGGGTTGGTCTGGTCCATGAACTGCGACAGCTGCGACGAGCCGAAGAACTCGCGCACGGCCGCGGCCGCGGGCTTGGCGTTGATCAGGTCCTGCGGCATCACCGTGTCGATGTCGACCTGGGACATGCGCTCGCGGATGGCGCGCTCCATGCGGAGCAGGCCGAGGCGGTACTGGTTCTCCATCAGCTCGCCGACCGAGCGCACCCGGCGGTTGCCGAGGTGGTCGATGTCGTCGATCTCGCCCTTGCCGTCGCGCAGCTCGACGAGCGCCATGACGACCGCCAGCATGTCCTCCTTGCGGAGCGTGCGGACGGTGTCCTCGGCGTCGAGGTCGAGGCGCATGTTCATCTTCACGCGGCCGACGGCGGACAGGTCGTAGCGCTCGCTGTCGAAGAACAGCGAGTGGAACATGGCCTCGGCCGTCTCCAGGGTCGGCGGCTCGCCCGGGCGCATGACGCGGTAGATGTCGAACAGCGCGCCTTCGCGGGCGGAGTTCTTGTCCACGGCGAGCGTGTTGCGGATGTAGGGGCCGATGTTGACGTGGTCGATGTCGAGCACCGGGATCTCGGCGACGCCGACCTCTTCGAGGCTCTTGAGCAGCTTCTCGGAGATCTCCTCGCCGGCCTCGGCCCAGATCTCGCCGGTGTTCACGTCGACGAGGTCTTCGGCGACGTACTGGCCGACCAGGTCCTCGTCGGTCGCCTTGAGGAACTTGGTCCCCTTCTCGGCGATCTGGCGGGCGTTGCGGGCGTTGAGCTTCTTGCCGGTCTCGAGCACGACCTCGCCGGAATCGGCGTCGATCAGGTCGACCGAGGCCTTGAAGCCCTTCAGCCGCTCGGCGTCGAACGGCACGCGCCAGTCGGCGCCGTCCCGGTCGTAGACGACCTTGTTGTAGAAGGTCGACAGGATCTCCTCGCCGGACAGCCCGAGCGCGTAGAGCAGCGACGTCACCGGCAGCTTGCGCTTCCGGTCGATGCGGACGTGCACGATGTCCTTGGCGTCGAACTCGACGTCGAGCCAGGAGCCGCGATACGGGATGATCCGGGCGGCGAACAGCAGCTTGCCCGAGGAGTGGGTCTTGCCCTTGTCGTGGTCGAAGAACACGCCCGGGGAGCGGTGCATCTGCGAGACGATGACGCGCTCGGTGCCGTTGACGATGAAGGTGCCGTTCTCCGTCATCAGGGGCATGTCGCCCATGTAGACGTCCTGCTCCTTGATGTCCTTGACCGACTTGGCCGCCGTGTCGGGATCGACGTCGAACACGATCAGCCGCAGCGTCACCTTCAGCGGGGCCGCGAAGGTGATGCCGCGCTGGCGGCACTCGTCGACGTCGTATTTCGGCTGCTCGAACGTGTAGCGGACGAATTCGAGGAGCGCCGTCGAGGAGAAGTCCGAGATCGGGAACACGCCCCGGAACACGCTCTGCAGGCCCTCGTCGCCGCGGCCGCCCTCGGGCTCGTCCATCATCAGGAACTGGTCGTAGGACGCCTTCTGAACCTCGATGAGGTTCGGCATCTCGGCGACTTCCTTGATCTTACCGAAGAACTTCCGAATGCGCTTGCGACCGACCAGCGTATTGGCCATGTGACCTCGCTCCACCATCTTCGCGTCCTGGTCGCCCGGGGAAGTCTCGCCGACTCCCGCGCCGGGCCATGGCTCGCGTCCCGCCGGACCGCGCCACCCGAATTCATGATCTCGATCGGCTCGTTCCGAGCCGGAACCCGTCTCAGGGTCCGCCGGCCGCCGAAGCGGCCTCAGCCCGCGGGTGCGAACACCCGCGGGCTGCGGTCACGCCCGGCTCCCGAGGGAACCGGCCGCGCGGTGACGGGCCGGGGATCGGCCCATCGTCGGCTTACTTGAGCTCGACCTTGGCGCCGGCCTTCTCGAGCTGCGCCTTGAGCTTCTCGGCCTCGTCCTTGGCGACCGACTCCTTGACGGCCTTCGGGGCGCCCTCGACGAGGTCCTTGGCTTCCTTGAGGCCGAGGCCGGTGATCGCGCGGACCTCCTTGATGACCTCGATCTTCTTGTCGCCGGCGGCGGTGAGCATGACCGTGAACTCGGTCTGCTCCTCGGCGGCAGCAGCCGGGCCGGCGGCCGGGCCGGCAGCCACGGCGACGGCGGCGGCGGCGGAGACGCCCCACTTCTCCTCAAGCATCTTGGCGAGGTCGGCGGCCTCGAGAACGGTCAGCGACGACAGGTCGTCGACGAGCTTGGCAAGATCAGCCATGGTGATGATCCTCTAACGATATCGGTGTGAAGGGATGGGTTTGAAAGGGGAAACGACCGTCAGGCCGCTTCGTCCTTGGTGGCATAGGCTCCGAACACGCGGGCGAGCTTGGCCGCCGGCGCATTGACGACCTGTGCGATCTTGGTCGCGGGAGCCTGGACGAGGCCCACGATCTTGGCGCGCAGTTCGTCGAGGGACGGGAGCGAGGCGAGGGCCTTCACGCCGTCTGGGTTCAGAGCGGTCGCGCCCATGGCGCCGCCGAGGATCACGAGCTTGTCGTTGGCCTTGGCGAAATCCACCGCCACCTTGGCGGCCGCGACCGGATCGCTCGAATAGGCGAGCAGGGTCGGGCCCTTCAGGAGGGGCTTGATGGAGGCGACGTCCGTGCCATCGAGAGCGATGCTGGCGAGGCTGTTCTTCGCGACCTGCACGGTGGCGCCGGCGAGCTTCATCTGCGAACGCAGCTTCTGCATCTCGGCGACCGTGAGGCCTTTGTAGTGGGCCACGACGACGACGGCGCTCTTTGCGAACACGCCGTTGAGCGTCGAGACGAGATCAGCTTTTGCTGTCCTGTCCACTGGGGCTCTCTCCGGTTGGGCGGAACCCGAGAATGGGTCCGCCGGTTGCACGTGCCGCCCGGGACGGATCTTCGGCCTCATGGAAGCCGAAAACGTCCTGGACGACGCTTCACGGCCCTGTCCCCCGGTGCCGCCCCCGCGAGGGGTGCGATGCCTAAGGGCTGAGATGGTTCAAACCGATGCCTTCACGCCGTCCCTCATCGGTTGGGCGCTTCGAAAATGCGGTCTTCCCCGTCTGTGCAGGTTGGGGGATTAAGCCGGCGAACCGGCACCTGCAGTCTCGGACAGGACATGGCCGGACGCGGCCCTCAGAGGTTTTCACCCCTCAGGTCCTGCCGGCCATCGACGCCCGGTCACCCAGGCGGCGTCTCGATACGGAACCCGACCGGGCGGACGGGCTCCCTGAACAAACATGAAAATTGCGTGGAGCGCGGTTTATAGAGCCAAGCAAGCCGCCTGCCAAGGGCCGAGACGCGACTTTTCCGACTTAGGCAAACGCGCGGTGTCCTCGGGTGACCGATCCTATCCGAGCCGGTCGATGGCTCCGAGCGGCTTCTCGGACGGACTCTGCGTTGGATTTGCGATTCGGTGCGGATGGTTGGCCTTCGCCGACGCTTGATAAGCTCTCCACCGGGCTGCCGGATTTCGACCGATTGCGCTGAAGGTTCGGGCGTCGTCATGGCCGTGTGCCGCGCAGCCCTACCTCGAAGCGAGTCCCATGCAGCGCGTACAACGGCAGGACTGGATCGACGTCGCGCGCGGCATCGGGATCATTCTGGTCGTGTTCGGCCACGTCCTCCGGGGAACCGTCAAGGCGGGGATCGTGCCTGACACATCCGCGACCCAGTGGGTGGATTTCGGTCTGTACACCTTCCACATGCCGCTGTTCTTCTTCCTGGCCGGACTGAACCTGCCCGGGAGCCTGCGACGCGGACGGGTGCCGTTTCTCCAAGCCAAGCTCTGGACGATCGGCCTTCCCTACGTGATCTGGACGTTCATCCAGGGCAGCGTGATGATCCTGCTGGCGCAGGACATCAACACGCATGTCACTCCCGCCGACCTTCTCGCCTTCCCGTACCGTCCCCTCGGACCGCTTTGGTTTCTCTACGCCCTTCTGATCTGCCACGTGCTGGCCGCCATGATTCCCGATCGCAGACTGTTCGCCGCCATCGCGGCGGCGGGATTCGTGATCTTCTTTCGGCTCCCGGAGGTTCCAAGCCTCGCGCTGACCCTGCACAACCTTCCGTTCTATCTCGCAGGTGCCTATGCCGGGCACGCCGTGGCGGCTTGGCGGACGCCGGTGAGCCTGTCGGGGATCGCACTCATCTGGACGGGCTTCGCCCTGGCGGTCGTGGGGGCCTGGACGGTCTCCGGTTTCAGCCCGATGGCGCTAGCGGCGCTACCTGCCTGTTGTCTCGGCATTCTCGGCGTCGTGTGGGTGAGTAAGCGTATCGGTGGCGGCGCGCTCGCCACGGTCGGCCTGCTCTCGCTCTCGATCTTCGTCATGCACTCGCTGGCCGCGGCCGGCCTGCGCGTGGCCATGACGCGCCTGCACGTTCCGCCCGACCCCATGGTCTACCTGATCTCGGGGACGGCCTTCGGCATCCTGGGCCCGATGCTCGCACATCGGCTCCTCGCCCGATGGAACACGCTGTCGGTGTTGGGGCTCGGAGCGCCGCCGTGGCGCTACCGCATCGCCGTCTCGGACACAGCCCGGTAACGTCTCGACGGTCGGCCCGCTCGGTTAGGCTGCCTCGCGCTCCGGCACGAAGCGCTTGCGCGCGTTCTCCCACCACGAGCGCTGCCGCGCCGCCTCGGTCTCGGCGGCCTTGGCCGCGTAGAACGAGGCGTTGTGCTCGCCGCGCAGGGCCTCGCGGGTGAATCGGATCAGGTGGTGGGCGACGAAGCCCATGTTGAACACCGCCTCGATCTGCCCACGCCTCAGGGCGTAGACGGCCGCCGACCAGAACGGCTTGCGGTAATCCGAGAAGATGCCCACCCGGGTGATGATGTTGAACCCGAGGATCAGCCCGCGGCGCAGGTTGGTGAAGGTCAGCTTGCCCTTCGTCGGGGTGACGATGCGATTCGGGTAGGTCGTCGCGCACTGGTGCTTGAAGCGCTCGAAGATCTTCTCCGGCGCATAGGCGTGCGCGATCGCCCGGCGCCAGCTCGACACCACGGTGTCGTGCGGGCGCTTGAACAGGACGTTCGACTCGAGCGCCGCGTCGTGGACGAGACGCCCTTCCCGCTGCAGCCGGTCCCAGAGCGGCGTCTTCGGCAGGGCCTGGAGGATGTTGATCGTCAGGACGGGGATGCCCGACTTGTCGATGAAGTCGATCAGGTACTGCTCGGAGGCGTCCGAGTCGGAGTCGAGGCCGAGGATGATGCCCGACGTCACCTCGAGGCCGTAGGAGTTCAGCGTCTCGATCGCGCCGTACATCGGCACGGCGGCGTTGTGGGTCTTGTCGATGCCCTTGAGCGCGTCCTCCTCCGGCGTCTCGATGCCGACGAACACGGTCATGAAGTTCGCCTGCCGCATCAGCTCGAGGATCTCGGGCTGCTTGGCCATGTTGAGGGTCGCCTCACAGGCGAACTGGAGCGGGTAGTCGTTCTTCTTCTGCCACGCGACGAGGTGCGGGAGCATGTCCCGTGTCGCCTTGCGGTTGGCGATGAAGTTGTCGTCGACGAAGTAGACCACCGCCGGGTGGCCGGGCTGGCTGATGATCGCGTCGAGCTCGGCGCACATCTGCTCGGGGCTCTTCAGCCGCGGCTGGCGCCCGTAGAGCTGCGGGATGTCGCAGAACTCGCAGCGGTAGGGGCAGCCCGAGGAGAATTGCAGCGAGCCGATCAGGTAGCGCTTCAGCGGGGCCGCCTCGTAGGCCGGCGCCGGGAAGTCCGAGAGCGGCAGCCGCTCCTTGGTCTCGAGCCGGACCTGGGACGGGGGCCGCGCCAGGTCGCGGTCGAGGATCGCGACGAGCGCGTCCGTGGCGTCGCCGATCTCGCCCATGTGGAGGTAGTCGAAGTCGGGATACTTCTCGGGGGCGCCGGAGACCGAGGGGCCGCCGAGCACCGTCACCTTGCCCGCGGCGTGCGCACGCTTGGCGATCTCGTGGATCTGCGGCTCCTGGATGTGCATGCCCGACACGAACACCGCGTCGGCCCAGGCGAACTCCTCAGGGGTGGCGCGCTTGATGTTCTCGTCGACGAACCGGCACTCCCAGGTCTCGGGCATGTAGGCCGAGATCAGCAGCAGGCCCTGGGGCGGCATGAAGGCCTTCACGCCGCCCATCAGCGGGTAGGCGTGGGAGAAGGTCCCGAAGGACGGCGTGTAGGCGGGGAAGACGCACAGGATGCGTCGCTGGGTCTGAACGGAGAGGTTGCATCGCATGGCGCCCTATTTAGCACAGCTGCGACTGTTGGCGCCCCCCTTCGCCGCGGCAATCTGCATCGTGATCGCCGGGTGCGGGGGCCGCTCCGCGGGGCTGTCTGCGCAGGGCCTCGGATCGCCCTCGGCCGACGCTTCGGCTGTCCGGGACCCGGCACGACGCGCAACGAAAAACGCCCGGCCGCAGGGGCCGTGCGCTTCGATCGTGTCGTCGTAGCGGGACGGTCAGGCGCCGAGGACGGAGCCCGGCTCGACCTTCACGCCCGGGCCCATCGTCGAGGTGACGGCGATGCGCTGGATGTAGGTGCCCTTGGAGCCGGCGGGCTTGGCCTTGGCCACCGCGTCGGCGAACGCCTTGATGTTCTCGACGAGCTTGGCCTCGTCGAACGAGACCTTGCCGATGCCGGCGTGGACGATGCCCGCCTTCTCGACGCGGAACTCGACCGAGCCGCCCTTGGCGCCGGCGACCGCGGACTTCACGTCCATGGTGACGGTGCCGACCTTCGGGTTCGGCATCAGGCCGCGGGGGCCGAGCACCTTACCGAGCCGGCCGACGAGCGGCATCATGTCCGGGGTGGCGATGCAGCGATCGAACTCGATCTTGCCGCCCTGGACGATCTCGAGCAGGTCCTCGGCGCCGACGATGTCGGCACCGGCCGCCCGGGCGTCGTCCGCCTTGGCGCCGCGGGCGAACACCGCCACCCGCACCGTCCGGCCGGAGCCGTTGGGCAGGTTGCAGACGCCGCGGACCATCTGGTCGGCGTGGCGCGGGTCGACGCCGAGGTTCATCGAGACCTCGACGGTCTCGTCGAACTTGGCGTTGGCCTTGGCCTTCACCATCGCGATCGCCTCGGCGATCCCGTAGAGCTTGGTCGGGTCGATGCCCTCGCGGGCGGCGCGGATGCGCTTGCCTTCGTGTGCCATGGTGCCCTCCCCTTACGCGGTGACTTCGAGGCCCATGGCCCGCGCGGAGCCACGGATCATCGCGACGGCGGCATCCACCGAATCGCAGTTCAGGTCGGGCATCTTCTTCTCGGCGATCTCGCGAAGCTGCGCCTCGGAGACCTTGCCGACGGTCGGGCCCTTGCCGGGGGTCTTGGAGCCGGAGGCCGGCTTCTTGCCGATCTTCAGGCCCGCGGCCTTCTTCAGGAAGAAGGTGACCGGCGGCTGCTTCATCTCGAAGGTGAAGCTGCGATCCTGGTAGGCCGTGATCACGACCGGGATCGGGGTTCCCTTCTCGATCTGCGCGGTCTTCGCGTTGAAGGCCTTGCAGAATTCCATGATGTTGAGGCCGCGCTGACCGAGCGCGGGACCGATCGGCGGCGACGGGTTGGCGGCGCCGGCCGGGACTTGAAGCTTCACGTAGCCCGTGATCTTCTTCGCCATGGGACTGCTCCCAAATGATTGCGCGCCGCCGGGCTGCCTGAGGCTCGGTCGGACGGGCGGTTGCAGGTCGCGGTGCGGACCGTTGGCCCCGGCGGCGAACCGGGCGGGCCTTCCGCGGGCTTTCGCGAACAGGAAGCAGCGAAGACGGAATGGGCGGGCCGGTGCATCGCATCGGCCGATCCGAAAGGGCGCGGTGCCCTCGATCCGCTATTCGCTCCTCCCGATCCGCTCTACGTCAGGCCTTCTCGACCTGGGCGTATTCGAGTTCCACCGGGGTGGCGCGGCCGAAGATCGACACGGCGACCTTCAGGCGCGAGCGGCTCTCGTCGACTTCCTCGACGGTGCCGTTGAACGAGGCGAAGGGGCCGTCGGCGACGCGGACGGTCTCGCCGATCTCGAAGGAGATCGACGGCTTCGGACGGTCGACGCCCTCGGCGACCTGGCCCTTGATCCGCTCGGCCTCGGCGTCCGGGATCGGCACCGGCTTCGACTTGTCGGCGCCGAGGAAGCCCGTCACCTTCGGGGTGTTCTTGATCAGGTGGTAGACCTCGTCGGTGAGGTCGCACTTCACCAGCACGTAGCCGGGGAAGAACTTCCGCTCCGCGTCGACCTTGCGGCCGCGGCGGACCTCGACGACCTTCTCGGTCGGGACCATCACCTCCTCGAAGAGGTCCATGAGCCCACGCTGGGCCGCCTGATCCTTGATGGACTGGGCGACCTTGTTCTCGAAGTTCGAGTAGGCGTGGACGATGTACCAGCGCTTCGACACGGTTCTGATCGACTCCTGCATGTTCGCGTCGGGCCGGGGCCCGCGGACGGTGTGTGTTGCCTACAGGCCCAGGATCAGGCCGACGAGGTAACGAAGGCCCTGGTCGACCACCGTGAAGAACAGGCTCGCGACCACCACCATCACAAAGACCATGATCGTGGTGACCGTGGTCTCCTTGCGGGTCGGCCACGTGACCTTGCGGCCCTCGTCGCGCACCTGCCCGAGGAACTCCAGCGGGCCGACGCGCTTCGGCGCGGGCCGGGCCGGCGGAGCGTTGCGCTGCGGCGGCTGGGAAGCCGCGCCGCGGATCGGGCTGCGCGCCGGATCGGCCTTCTTGGTCGCTTCGTTCGATGCCATGGCGTCAGGAACCGGGTTTCGAGAATGACGACGGGTTCGGAAGCTCGCCCGAACGAGCCCGAACCGACAGCCGACATCGATCTCGGAGTGCGCCCGCTCTAGCGCAAGTCGTCGGGGTTGTCGACAGCCGCGGCGCGTCGCGAGCGTCAGGAGCGTGGCTTGGAACGGCAGGAAATGCAGACTGGCAGGAGTGGAGGGACTCGAACCCGCAACCTCCGGTTTTGGAGACCGGCGCTCTGACCAGTTGAGCTACACTCCTATCGCGACGCCCAATGCCCGATCGGGCGCCGGGATGCAAGAGCCGGGAACGCCGGAAATGCGTCACCGACCGTGATCGGCGCGCTCCGCCGCCGTCAGCGGGCGCAGTCCCGTTCGGTCGAAGCGGAAGAGCTCGTCGCTGCGGCCGTAAGGGCCCTTCCGCAGCCGGTCGCGCACCTCCGCGGCGAGGCCGATGCGGGCCTTGCTGTCGGCGGGCCACGCCATCAGCAGGTCGCGGGTCGGGATCGCGACCGTGATGCCATCGGCTTTCAGCGCCGTGCGGATCTCGTCGAGATAGCCGGGCAACATCAGCCGCGCGGCGTCGTAGTCATCGCCGGCATTGGTCATGGCGAGGATGGGGGTGCCGCCGTCGACCGCGAGGGCGAACGCGGCCTCCTTCGAGGCCTCGGCGAGGTTGGCCAGCGCCGGAACCTCGATGGCGGTTCGGATCGCCGCGGCATCGACGCCCCACCCTTCGAGCATCGGCCGGGTCAGGTAGCGCATCCGGTCCGCCCCATCGATGACGTAGGCCACGACCAGGGTCTCCGAGAAGGTCCGCGTGGCGAGGTCCGGCACCTGGGCGAGGATCGCGCGCGGCAGGAGCTGCGGGCGCAGCTGCGCCCGGATCGCCGCGAGGCTCGGCTCGCCGGGCGACGGCGCCGCGTCCATGTCCTTCAGCGCGGTGGAGAGATACGCCTCGATCATCCGCCGGCGCGCGTCGCCGGCGAGTGGGGCGACCCGCGGATACAGGTTGGTGAGGGCGATCGTGCTGCGGCCGACCAGGATCTGTCCCGGATCACGGTCGCGGCGGATCTCCGCGCCCGGCCGGATCGCCCGCAGGATGGCCGCCACCTCGTCGCGGAAGCGTCCGTCGCTCAGGGCGTCGGCACGGGCCGGGCAAATCAGGATCGCGCTCGCGGCGGCGGCGAGCCACAGGCGGCGCGTCGGCCACGGAAACCCGATGGCGGTGTTCATTCCTGGGGCTCCGCGGCTCGTCGCGGATGGCAGGAAAATAAACCGACGGCTCCCTGTCAAGCTCGGGGTGGGCAGGGAGGGATGGAATGCCGATGTCAGGCGGTGACAACGGGGTCGCGAGCCGATCCCGCGGCCTCCGCGACGAGACACGGCCGGCGGAGACCGCCGGCCGTGCCGAATCGCTCGAGCGACTACGCGTTGATGGCGGCGACGACGCCGGCGCCGACGGTTCGGCCGCCCTCGCGGATGGCGAAGCGCAGCTTCTCCTCCATGGCCACCGGCACGATCAGCGTGACGTCCATGGTCACGTTGTCG